>CAYGRH010000210.1:0-1161 GCA_964352165.1 uncultured Hyphomicrobiaceae bacterium
CTATTACGTCGCGAAGATCGACAAGCCGGGGCGGGCTGCCGCCGACATCATTGCGGACGTGGTGCCGGAGGTGATGGCGAAGTTCCCGTGGCCGAAGTCGATGCGCTGGGGGGCTGGTTCTTTCCAATGGGTGCGTCCGCTGCAATCGGTGCTGTGCCTGTTCGACGGCAAGGTCGTGGCCTTCGAGGTCGCGGGGTTAGCGAGCGGGGATGAGACCCAGGGGCACAGATTCCACGGCGGGGCAGCGTTTGCGGTCACCGACTTCAAGGACTACGGCAAGAAGCTGAAGGCGAAGAAGGTTCTGCTTCCAGCATCCGAGCGCGCGGCGATGATCCTGGAGGATGCGCGTGCGCTGGCCAAAGAGGCGTCGCTGGAACTGGTCGAAGACGAAGCGCTATTGGCGGAGAATGCCGGGCTGACCGAATGGCCGGTGACGCTGATGGGGACCTTCGATGGGGAATTTCTCGACGTTCCGGCCGAATGCCTGATGACGTCGATGAAGGCGCATCAGAAGTGCTTTTCGCTGCGCGATCCCAAGACGGGTAAGCTCGCCAACCGTTTCATCCTGGTGTCGAACCTGATCGCTGCCGATGAGGGCAAGCAGGTTATCTCCGGCAACGAGAAGGTGATCCGCGCGCGGTTGTCGGATGCGAAGTTCTTCTGGGAGCAGGACAAGAAGCGACCGCTCGATGAGATGGCCGTCGAGCTGAACGGCATCACGTTCCACGAGAAGCTGGGTAGCCAGCATGACCGCGTCGAGCGGATCGCGGAGCTTGCTTACCAGATTGCCGGTGCGGTTGATGCCGAGCGAGACGACGCGCGGCGGGCGGCACAATTGTCGAAGGCCGATCTTGTGTCAGGCATGGTTGGGGAATTCCCCGAGCTGCAGGGGCTGATGGGCCGCTATTACGCGCAGGCCGGCGGCATCAAGCCGGAGATCGCGCGCGCCATCGAGCTGCACTACAAGCCCAAAGGGGCGGGCGACAGCGTGCCGTTGGGGAAGGACGGCGATGCTGTCGCCGTCGCCGTCGCGCTGGCCGACAAGCTCGATACGCTCGTCGGATTCTGGGCGATCGACGAGAAGCCGACCGGCTCGGGCGATCCCTACCAGCTTCGCCGCGCGGCGCTTCACCCGGGCCTGGGCCTGGGTCCCCACCCAGA
>CAYGRH010000210.1:1171-6214 GCA_964352165.1 uncultured Hyphomicrobiaceae bacterium
GGCTCTAAAGATCCTTTTGCATTGAGGCGTGCGGCGCTGGGCGTGATCCGCATCTTGATCGAGAATGATTTGCGGCTTTCGCTCCGTAAAAAGTTCAAGCTTTCGGCGGCGCAATTCCAAGGCCAGGGCGTCGATATTTCACTTTGGGAAGCAATGGTGTCAGACGCGGTTGCTGATGAGCTAGGTGAACCCTTTAGCGAGATCGGCTGGGACGATGCGCTCGCAGCCGACCTCCTCTCATTCTTCGCGGACCGGCTGAAGGTTTACCTGCGCGATCAGGGCAAGCGGCATGACCTCATCGATGCGGTGTTTGCGCTCCCGGGGCAGGATGACATCGCGCTGATCGTGAAGCGGGTCGAGGCACTGTCGGACTTCCTCGAGACCGACGACGGGGCGAATCTCCTGGCGGGCGTCAAGCGCGCGACCAACATCCTCGCCATCGAGGAAAAGAAGGCCAAGACGACCTATTCGGGCGAGCCGAAAGGTCCGCTGCTGGTCGAGCCTGCCGAACGCGAACTGGCTGCTGCCATCGCCAAGGTGAAGTTCGACACACAGGCCGCCATCAACGTCGAGAATTTCGAAGGCGCGATGCGGGCGCTCGCAGAACTGCGCGCACCCGTCGACCACTTCTTCGACAAGGTGATCGTCAACGCGGACGATGCGGAACTGCGCGAAAACCGTCTGAAGTTGCTGTCCGAGATAAGGGCGGCGACGCTGAATGTTGCCGACTTCTCCAAGATCGCCGGCTAGTCCCAAACGACATCGAGGGCCGCTAGGCGTGACGCCGGCGGCCCTCGATGCCTTTGTACTGAAGGTCGCCTGTCACGGGACGGGGAGAGGGGAAATGACAGACATTTACTTCTTCAGCACTGTTATTTTTTCAGCGCGGCAGGCCAATTCGCGTCCGCCTTTTTAACGTTGCCGGGGATGTTCTTTGCCCAGGTGGCCTGAACGTTTTTGTTGTAATTCAGGTAGAGCCTGCCATCGACGACCTTCCACGCGTTGGGATCGCCCTTTGCCGTGTAGCCCTGGCTTACGGCCCAGGCGCAATAGCCGCCGTATTGCGGGGCGTATTTGGCCGGATCAGCCTTGAAAGCATCGCGGTTCTCGTTCGATGCAAAACGCCAGACGGCCCCATTGTGTTCCAGCGTGATCGCCTTGTCGCCGCGGGCTGGTTTACCTCCCGTGAAATAGGCGACGGGATCGTATCCGCCCACCGCGACACCTTTTACGATGCCGGTGAAGACTTCGGCCTTTTTGGCTTCAGCCGGTGCGGTCGCAAGGATGCTCGCGCCGGACATCGTCAATGCTGCTGCGGCTGTCATCAGGATCGTTCGGCGGTTGATCATTTTTCAGTCTCCAGATCGGTGTCGAGTGCTCTGAATTTTCTCAACTTTACGGGGGCGCCGTTGCAGACGGGCGTCGATGTGGGGACAGTGTTGCGCAATGCGCGCTCACACGCGATCCAACACCGCGTGAGGTCGGCGTGATCGCGAGTGATCTGGCGTTTGAATGTGTGTTTTCAGTAGGTTCAGAAGCGCCGGTCGCGGATGGGTTCGTCGCGGCGGTCGGGGCGGAAACGATCAATCCGGCGTTCGTCGCCGGCTGGCCTGCGATAATCGCGCGCATTTTTGTTGGCATCGGGCTGAAGAACCATGCGCCCGCCGATTATTGCGGCGGCGAAAATCCCTGCCAGGGCTACCGTGTAAAACACAAGTCTGCCGAAGATGCCCTTGCGGCGTCTGGGCGGGGACTGCGAAGGCATGACCTGGGCCGTTTGTCTGCTGGTGCGTCTGCGTCCGAAGATTTCCAGGATCAGCGCGGTGATAACGCCGCCCACGACGGCGACGGCCAATTCGGAAAAGAACGTCATTGTATGTGATGGCCTTTGTGGAATGCCTGCTTCCGGCAGTGGCGTTGGGCTTTCATTTCGCAGCCGCTTGATACAAACACGGCGTGTGAGGGCTTCAACAAGAGCTTAGCTGATGGAAACACCCTATCTGTTCGTTTATGGCACCTTGATGAGCACTGCGCGCGGCTTCATGGGGCAAGCCCAACGAGAGCGTCTTGGCAATGAGAGCGTGGCGATCGGTGCAGGCTGCGTTGCCGGCAGACTTTATAATCTGGGCCGATATCCGGGCTTCGTCGCGCCTGACCTGCCCGCAATTTCGCGGCCAGCCCTGGGTGTTCAGCAAGCCGGGAGCGAGGTCGCGCCGGAGGTCGTTTACGGCGAAGTCGTGGAGCTTAAAAGCCCACGCCAGTCGTTGCGCTGGCTTGATGCCTACGAAGGCGTTTCAGGAGATGGCGGACGGGCGGGCGATGAATATCTCCGCAGGCAGTTCGATGTGGCGTTGATCGATGCCAATGAAGCATCGGGAACGCTGAGTGCGTGGCTTTATATCTATCAGGGCCGGTTTGATCCTCGGATGCAGGTCAGCAGCGGCAGGTGGTCTGTGAGATAGAGCGTGATGTGCCGATGGCCGGTCCTTCATGAACCGATGCAGCCGATTTCTTATGATGCCGATAAGTCTATCTGACGATGGGAAATCCAATGCCTAGAGCCGCTGTGAAGTGATCCAGCCCCGCTCCATTCCGTAAGCCATGCAGGAAAAGTCGCTTACGGCCAAATTGCCCGATGCCGTCGAATGCCGGAATTTCAAGGAATTCATGGCTTTCGATTTCCGGGCGAGACCATATGGGGCAATGAGATGAACAAAGAAAACGTCTTGCATGTTGAAATCGGTCCGCGCCTCGATGGCAAGGATCGGGCTCTAACTCTCCGCCACTCCGTCGGCAGTGACGATGGCGTTTCCGATAATGCCGCAAACGGTTCCGCCGATGGCTTGGCCAATGGACATGGGACCGGCTCGGGGAACGGCTCGGGCAATGGATCTGTGTCGCTCGACACGCTTGCGCGGCTTCTATCGGAACGTAATATCGGGCTTTTGAAGCAGATCAAGGAGTCTGCGCCGCGATCCGTTGCAGAGTTGGCGCGCCTTTCGGGGCGCCCGAAAGCCAGCTTGACACTGACGTTGCGCCGCTTCGAAAAGTTCGGGATCATCGAGTTCCGGGAAGTTGACGGAAAGCGCAAGGTGCCTGTCGTCGTTTGTGATCGACTGATGCTGGGTCTTGATATCGATGCGGACGTGTAAAGCTTAGAACGGTCTGAAGCTGTTCGCGTTTTTTCGCAAATCCGCACGTCTTAGCAAGGGGCGGAGGCGGCGAAGCCGGGTACATTTTCTGCAAAGCTTTCCAACCACGTCACGATCCGTGGATGTGCCGGTCGCCATGTGCCGCCGGTTCTGAGGTCGAGATAGCCCAGGGCACATGCAAGGCAGACGTCTGCGTAGTCAGGGCCGGCACTTGCTGCGAATTCTCGCTGCGACGAGGATGCGAGGCGATCTTCGAACGACTTTAGTCCGGCATCGATCTTGGTCTGCTGGCGGGCAACCCAAGAGGCGAGGCGGTGTTCTTCTGGCCGGAACCGGCTTTCGTAGATAATCAATACGGCAGCTTCCATTATCCCGTCGGCGGCGGATGCCTGGGTCAGGCAGTCCCATCGTTGCGGGCCTGAGGCAGGGATGAGCCGCGCTTCGGGCGTGAGGCAATCCAAATACTCGCAGATGACCTTGCTATCGAAGATGCTGGTCCCATCATCGAGAATGAGGACAGGGATCTTGCCGAGCGGGTTTGCGCGTGAAATCTCCGGATCGTTTCCCGACGAAGTGTCGACGTCGATGAACTCGATGGCCTCCAGCAGTCCCTTAATCGCCGCCGTCATCTTGGCTTTTCGGCCGAACGGAGTACCGGGCGCGGTCAATAGCTTCATCGATGATATTTCCCCTGGTGTGAATCAGATGCCCTACGCGTCACAGTTTGAACGCTGTGCGCTCAATTGCGGTCCCGATGTGAGCGCAATCCATGAGCACGGGGAAGCTCGGGCTTAACGCATTCGCGGACCCTGCGCCTGAAGGCGCTGGAGCTTTCGCGCATCGGCGGCGTCTGGTGAAGTGTAGGCGTATGGAGGGATTTGACGACAGAGAAAACCAATCGTCAGCTTGTCTAAAAACTGACGATGCTCCCCGCTGCCGAGCATGGTTGCTCTCTGTCGTGGGACTGTCATACATGAAAAATATTGCGCCTGGCTTTAGTCAATTCGTTGCTTCTCTTATTCGCAGAATTGAACTGGAAAACTCTACGGCAACGTATTGTGAAACACCGCGGATTGTGGGCCGCGTCAGCCCGACATCGCGCTTGCCTGTTCCAGCGCGTCGGAGGCTGCGAGCCATTCCTCTTCGGCGTCTGCCAGCATTTTTGAAAGTTGGCCGCGCTTTACTGCTGCGTCCTGCGCCTTGGCCGGATTTTCCTGATAGATCGCGGCATCCGCAAGGATCGCATCCAGCTTCGCTATGTCGCGGTTAATCGCATCGAGGCGTTTTTCGACAGCGGTGACGGCCTTTTTCAAGGGCGCAAGACTGGATCGTTGCTCGGCTGCGATGCGGCGTTGTTCGGCGCGGTCGGTTGGTGTCGAAGCCCCAGCTTCGCCCGCGTCGCCCGTGTGTGCTGCTGCCGACTTCGTGCCCGGGCGGTTTGTGCGCGCATTCAGAAGATCGCGGCGGTATCCATCCAGATCTCCGTCGTAGACGCTGACGGTTCCGTCGCGCACGACCCAGAGCCTGTCCACTGTCGCTTCCAGGAGGTGGCGGTCGTGGCTGATGATGATGACTGCGCCGTCGAATTCGTTGAGAGCGTGCACGAGGGCCTCACGGGAATCGACATCGAGGTGGTTCGTCGGCTCGTCAAGGATGAGCAGGTGAGGTGCGTGAAATGCCGTCAATGCGAGCAGCAGCCTGGCTTTCTCGCCGCCTGACAAGTTGGAGCATTTGGTGTCCACCTTGTCGGCGCCGAAGCCGAATGCGCCCAGGCGGGTACGCCGCTGGGCCTCGCTTGCATCAGGCATCAGCTTCACGACGTAATCGTATGGCCGGGCATCAGGATTGAGGTCGTCGAGCTGATGCTGGGCGAAATAACCGACTTCAAGCT
>CAYGRH010000211.1:0-6175 GCA_964352165.1 uncultured Hyphomicrobiaceae bacterium
CCACCATGGTTTGTTCGCCATAACAGATGCCGAGCACCGGAAGCCCGCAGGAAAAAACCCAATCGGGTGTACGCGGCGTTCCCATTTCGGTAACGCTTGCAGGCCCTCCCGATAGGATGATGGCTTTCGGCTTCAAACGATCGAGCGCGTCGTCGGCATTGTTGAACGGCACGATTTCGGAATAAACGCCTGCCTCACGCACCCGGCGCGCGATGAGCTGCGTAACCTGACTACCAAAGTCGATGATGAGTACGGTATCGGCGATCATGAGTTGTGGGTATTCCATTCACAATGAGCGGCCCATGACGGGCCTAGGCTGTCGAATCCCGCCCGGCACAATTCGACATCGCGGCCAACACCGAATATGCAAGCATGACAAGAACCGCCCCGCAAAACCACTCGCAACCAGCCAAGGCATCGGCCTGATCGATAGATCACCCGCCTCCCAACGCGTCAAGACGCAACGCCTTCGCCAGTCCGTATTACACCCGGCAAATTCGACCCGCTGACGCCACGCCTTCTGGATACGCAAATGCTTGAAATCAACGTCTGGACAGTCTTCGCAGCCGCCATGATCACCGCGATTGCAACCGGTCTGGGCGCATTGCCGTTTCTGTTTGTCAAATCCGTATCGAAGCGCACGATTTCGCTAGCAAACGCTGGGGCCGCAGGGCTGATGCTGGCAGCCTGTCACGGCCTGATTGCAGAGGGAATAGAGCTCGATCCCACTCGCACGCTGATCGGCATTGTGCTGGGACTAGGCGGTATTTTGCTTGGCCAAAAGCTGGTCAGCGACAATCACGCCCCGTCAGTGGCAAATCTGGAAGGCCTCGATGCGAAAAAAGCCTTGCTGATAATCGGCGTGATGACGGTGCATTCGTTTGCCGAAGGCGTCGGTGTCGGCGTCTCATTCGGCGGCACCGGCGAATTGAGCGGCTTCATATCGACGGCAATCGCCATCCACAACATTCCAGAAGGGTTGGCGATCGCTCTCGTCCTCATCCCCCGCGGCACGACCGTATTGGCCGCTGCGCTCTGGTCGGTGTTTTCCAGCCTGCCCCAGCCGCTAATGGCGGTACCGTCTTATCTGTTCGTCGAAGTCTTCGAGCCCTTCTTGCCCATCGGCTTTGGTCTGGCCGCAGGCGCAATGATCTGGCTTGTCTTCTCCGAACTGATTCCGGAGGCCAACGATAACGCCTCGGCAAGTTCGGTCGGCACCATCGTCACACTATCCTTTGTGGCGATGCTGGCCTTCCAGTATCTCGTCTTGAAGTAGCTTCAACCAACGCCTAGGCCCTCGTCGACGCATCAGCCGTTGAGTTGCCAAACCCGCAAGTTTAATGCTGCGGCAAACGAAACCCAGGCGAGGTAAGGCACCATCAACAGCGAGGCTGTTGCGCTGATGGGCCAAGCCACCACGATAAATGCAACGAGCGTGACCCACATCGCCGTGACGTCGTACATGGCAAGATCAATACGGTTAGCGCCGAACATGTAGTAGGACCAGGCCGCATTGAAGCCCAGGTGTACAAACCAGATCAAAAGCGCCAGCCCCAGCCCTTGCGACTGCCATACAAGCCAGCCGGCCACCGCGATCATCAGGTAGAGGACCGTCCAAGCGACCGGAAACAACCAGTCGGGCGGCGTCCAAGAAGGCTTGTTGAGCCCGGCGTACCAGACACCCGGCTTAAAAAATGCACCGCTCATAGCCGCCGCAAACACGAGCAAAATGAATATGCCCAGAGAATAGTATTTTTCCAAAATGATCTCCCAGAGCCCGGCAAGGGCCATTCCATAGCGCTCGCTATGAGGCAATCACACTGGCAACGCAACCCGTGGCAACGCAACCCATAGGTCCTTGTCGCGCTTATCGGCCAGCCTCAGCTTCGTGCATGGTCTTCAGCCGTCCCAGCACCTCAGGCACATGATCGTAGACCCAGAAATGCCCTGCCCCCTCGATTCGTTCCACGCTGCAGTCTTGAAACCGCGATGCCAGCCAGAACGATATCGGTGCCGGCACGATGCGGTCGGCCGTTCCCTGCCAAAGGCAGACGGGGCGCTTTAAGTCGTCAAAGGCGACCTCCCATGGGCGTGAGAACACAGACATATCGCCAAGCCCGCCTATTGGGCCCTGCCGCAGCGACTCTTGCGTCATCCGGATGATGCTGGCTTCAACATGCGGCTGGGATAACACCTGTCCATCGGCCTCGCTCAGCATCTTCGCAAACAACCGCGAAAACATCTTCGGCGCGGCCTTGAAGGCCGCCGACGCGGTCTGAGCCTGCGTCTTCAAGATCAAGGGATGCTTCGGCAGATTGAGAAAAAACCACCGATGACCGCGATGAATGGCGTCTTTCACCTCTTCAGCCGTCGTTCCCGGTGTTTCAAACAAATCCGCGACCGGCCCCATCGGCGACACCAGCCCCAGCGCGGTAATGCGCGACCCCAACCGTTCAGCTAGGCCAACGGCGTAAGGCCCACCTCCGGAAATTCCGAGAACCGCAAACCGGTCAAGCCGCAGCGCGTCAGCGATGGCCTCCATGGCTTCGACCCGCGAGCGAAGCCGTGGCTCCTCATCCATCGGCGTCAAACCGTAGCCGGGACGATCAGGGCAATAAAGCGTGATCCCGAGTTCGCGAGCAGCCTCATCCGCGACGTCGAACATGTAGCGCGAAGCCGGCGCGCCATGCAGCGCGAGAACGGGCAATCCCGCCTCCGCCCCATAGCGCGCCAGCCCGAAAGCACGCCCATCGGACAGAACGATCGTTTCATCTTCTTCGGTAAAATTCGGATAGGGCGCGTCCATTATCGTGTCCGAAGCCCTTTCCGATTGGCGCGTCCGTATCTCGCGTCGTTAAAATTCTACCCTAAGCAGTACCCTTCGCCGCCACTTTACGTTGCGCGGCCGGATGAGCAATGATCGCCAGCCGATCGACGGCAGCAGTCAACACCTGCCCGAGCAGTTCCGAATAGCTGATGCCGGCAAAGCCCGCCATCAGGTTGAACTTGCCATCCCAGCACCAGCCGGGGTTCGGGTTGACCTCAAGCAGCTTGATCTCGCCCTTGGCATCCGCCCGGAAATCGAACCGCGCGTAATCCCGGCACCCTAGTCGTTCAAATAGGCGCGCAGAGTGCTCGATCAACTGCTGTTGCAGATTATCGGCAAGATCGGTCTCGCGATAACTGATCTGCGTCCAGTAGGGGCTGTCGGGCTCCCATTTCGATTCATACCCTAGAATGCGCGGAAGCTTTGGATCGAGCTTGGAATAATCCACCTCAAGCAGCGGCAGAGCACGGATGCCCTGCTCGACGTTGCCAACCATCGAAACCGAGTATTCCGCACCCGATAGGTACTCCTGAACCAACACCGGACGCTTGGGGAACTGCGCGCGCAAACCTTCCAGGTACTCAATCAACGCCTTTTCGTTGTTGACGACGGCGTCCTTGGTGATCCCTTGCGAACTATCGCCCACGTTGGGCTTGAGGAACGCGGGAAACACCGACGGCAGCGTCGCACCGTGATCGCCTGGCCGCACATAGGTCTCCAGCGGCACCGGCACATCGAGCGTAATGGCAACAGCACGCACAAGCCCCTTGTCGTAACAAGCCGCCAAGGCCCCTGGCCCAGCACCGGTATAGGGCAAGGCGAGCGTTTCGAGCATGGCGGGGACGTGCAGTTCCTTGAAGGGATCGTTGTCGTAGCCTTCATCGCACAGGTTGAACACGAGGTCGGGAGGCGCAGCCGCCAGATCACGCGCCATCGTCTTGTGATTGTCGAGGAAGCTGAAACGGAATCCTTCAAGTTCGCCGAGCCCTTCCTTGAGTCGGCGCACAGTGTCGAGGTCTTCAGGATTGAACTGCCCGTCGCGCTTGACCTGATCGGGCAAACGCGGGTCGCCAAGCAGCACCGTGACGTCCAGCACGTCGGCCTTCTTCGCCTTGCGCGCAGCCTTCATCGGAGCATCTGCTGTCAGCAGCAGACGTCGCGCCATCATGCCGAGGTCCTGCTCCCGGTCCGAACGGCTTTCGGCCATGCCGTGATGGCGAACGTTGCGGAAGCCGCACCGCTCCAGCAATTCTGTGATGCTTTCCTTGGAATAAAGACGCTCGGCGTAGAACTGGTCGGCGATCACGCCCATCTCATCATGCACGATGACTTCGCGGCTGATCAGACGCTGACGGTCTCCAGACAAAGAGCGCTCTCGGCAGACGAAATGGTGCGCGTCGATCCACTCCCACGACCGCTTTTCAAAATGGTCAGCCATGTAGGCGCCATCGGTAATATCGAGCGCCAGTTGGCCGGAAGACTTCAGCGACTTTGCAACGCTCTTGAGTACGCGCTCATCGTCCGAGGCGTTGGAAAAATAACCGAACGAGTTGCCCATGATGACGGCGCAATCGAACGAGTTATCGGGAAGCCGCGGGTTGCGCGCGTCGCCTTCCTTGAACGTTACCGAAAGGTTTTCCGCCTGGCCGCGGCGCTTGGCCAGCCGGATCAAATAGCGCGAACGGTCAACCCCCGTAACGTGCTTATAGCCACGCCGGGCAAGCTCCAGACAATGCCGCCCCTGGCCACAGCACAAATCCAGAATGCGTGAATTCGCATCGACGCCAGTCCCCGCAACTATGAAATCAACATCGCTGCGCGTGTTGTCGTTGTTTTCGACAACGTCGCCGTCGGTTTTGACGTAGAGCGCGTTAAACAGCGTCCGCCACCATTCCGGCGGCAAATGCTGTTCGAGGTCGGAAACAGGACCGAGGCTGGAGCGAGTAGGGTTTTTGCGGGGCTGTCGCGCGGGCTTGGCCGGTTTGGCTGGGGTCATGGCTGTGCGAACCTTATGAAAAGTCAAAAAGACTCCCGGCAGCACCATTTGATCTGACGGGGCACGCGCGGCGGGATCTACCCGCATCGTTACGATCGCAGGTACTTAGGCGAAATAAGTCTTCGCACAAGTGGAAAAATGAGATCAGACCCAATGTCACAGGGCTATACTGTGAACAAAAGAAAATCACAGTGTTTTACTTTGATCGCTCCAGCACAGCGACAAAGAATCCATCAGTGTCGTGAAGCCGCGGCGTCAGCAACAAAGTGTCCTCGCGCCCATCGGCAGACAACGGCACAGGCCCCGGCAGATGATCTTTCCAAACTTCTGCGAACGGCACGACGTGCACGCTGGCGTTATCTTTCAAGAAGGCTTCGATCTGGTCTGTGTTTTCTTCCGGAAGAACAGAGCACGTCACATAAACCATTCGCCCGCCCGGTTTGACCATGAGAGCCGCCTTGGACAACAACCCAGCCTGCTCCTCCCGGCGCAGATCGATGTTTTCCTGCTTCAAGCGCCACTTGGCATCCGGCCGGCGCCGCCACGTCCCCGTTCCACTGCACGGCGCATCGATAAGCACTACATCGAACCGGCCAGCCAGTGCCTCAAGCGCGGCATCGTCGCCTCCATCCATCACCTGTACGTTGCGCGCACCCGCCCTTTTCAGGCGCTCGAAGATCGGTCGGAGCTGGGCCTTCTCAGAATCATAGGCGTAAAGCTGGCCGGTGTTCTGCATCATCGCCGACAGAGCCAGCGTTTTGCCTCCCGCACCCGCGCACAAATCGAGCACCTGTAGCCGCGGCCCCGCCCCGGTCATCGCTGCGGCCACTTGCGAGCCCGCATCCTGGATCTCGAACCAGCCTTTGCCATGGCTCGTCTCCGCCTCGACGTTGGGAGATTTCGCAGCCCCAGCGCGCGCTGGAATGCGCACACCCCATGGAGTCAACGGAGCAGGTTCGGCGCCCGCATGACGCAAAGCCTTGATGACTTTGTCAGGTTCGGCCTTGAGCGCATTGGCTCGCAAATCGATAGGGGCGCGCAAAGACAATGCCGCACCTTCTTCCCCCGCCCGCTCGCCGAATGCACGCTCAAAGGAAGGAAACAACCACTCGGGAATGTCCCCGGAAACATGAGGAGGCAGATCGCCCGCCCCACCAACCGGCTTTTCACCATCTCGCGCGGCAAGCCGCTCGACCCCGGCTCGCTCCTGATCATTGAGCGGGCTCAAAGCATGTTCCGACCCATCTGCTGCAGCGACCACTTCTTCGGCAGTCAAACCGAAAGCCGCCCCTGTAGCGCCCAGCACGAGCGCACGCGGTTCATCGTTACCCATCGCAGCGGCAATCGAGAGA
>CAYGRH010000212.1:0-6116 GCA_964352165.1 uncultured Hyphomicrobiaceae bacterium
GTCTTGCCTTGGCGAGCGTCGGCGGGATCATCTACTGCCGTTTCATTGCTGGAAAGCCCGGCTTTTGGTTTTGCGTTGCTTGCGAGATTGGCTTCGCCGTCGCCTGCGGGTTTGGCTGCCAAGTCCGGCGATTTGCCCAAAAGCGATGAGGACGCCTTCAACAGACGTTCGCTGGAGAAGCCGGGTTCGCGATCGGACTTCACGCCGAAAGGAAGCGATTTGTCGTCCTCGCCATGGTCCGATGATGGAGATGCCGATGACTTTTCATCGCGAGACGGTGCTGCGGGCTCGGCGCTGCGTCCGGCGCGCAAGCCTGCTGGAGGATTGAAGCTTGAGCCAAATGGCGATGAGGACGCCTGGGCGTTGGGTGCAGGAGTATTGGGTGACGGCTGGGAAGCAGGGGCCGGTGCGGCGGGCGCATCATCGAGCAAATCGGCCAGATCGTCATCGAGGGCACCGAAGGACGAGGCTCGTGGTTTTGGCGTATCTGTTGTGAGCGCCGGGTCCTTGCCAGATGTCGCGCTTTTCAGTCCACCCAAAGCATCAGCCAACCGACCTGACATGGGAATTGAGGAGGACGCCGCACCTGTAGAAGCGGAAGCCGAGGCCTCGATCTGTGTCGGCGTGCTGGACGCTGCGGCATGCGAACTTCCCTGCGCAACGTCAGGATCGGATGCATCGGCTGCTGCTGCAGGCGCGGGATCTTCTGCGATGATCTTTCTGATCGAAGCGAGAATGTCTTCCATGCTGGGTTCGCGGGCGGAATCGGAAGTGCTCATATCGTCCTCGTCTCAGTGCACTGCGCCTGCACCGTTTGCCTGTCGCCGGAGCTGGAACTGGCAGGCCGGTGTATAGGGCCGTGCACAACCTAGCTTCGTGTTGCAATCCATATGACTTCGTACACTGGTCATAGGGCCTGAGCAATGCAAGCAGGGGCGAACGACGGACATATCCAAAGTCGGGATTCGGGCCGATCTCCGAAGCACTGCTCCATTGCATAATCAACGGCAGCACACCCCTTCGTTCGAGATGTACCTGTGATGATCAGTATGGCGTCACATGTGTCTGAAATTAGGGGCGATAGTTTTGGCATAGCTAAGGCGGACGGGCGGGCATCGGCCCTTCGAAGCGGAAACGGCATTCGTGCCCTTGCAGCATGTCAACAAGGGAGCGATTGATGACTTGGAGGACCGCTCAGTACTGACTGGATGGCGGCACCCTGACATTCATCGTCTTTTCGTTGCGCAAAGAAAAACCGCCGAGGGCCAGGCCCACGGCGGTTGAATATCCAGAACTGTATTTGGCAACGACCGCAGCCGCTTAGCACCTACTTGTAGGACTTGCCGTGCGTGTCCCATAGCTCCATACGCTCTCTGCGTCCGTCGCCGTGAGTGATCGAGATGCCCCACCATTTCCGGCGCACCTCGGTGTAGTGCTCTTCGGGATCGTAGACCGTGGATGCCACACCGGTATTGACAGCATCGAGCCTGCCGATCGAAGCGAGAAGCGTGTAGGCGGCGACGATGAGATCACGCTGCGTGGTCTCCAACTGGACCTGCGAATTGAGCAGTTCCTGTTCGGCGTTGAGTACGTCGAGCAGCGTGCGCTGTCCGACCTTTTCCTCTTCGCGGACGCCCGTCAAAGCCGTGCGGTTGGCTTCGACCTGGGTGCGATCTGATTCGAGCTGTGCGATCGCCGCTTCATAGCGCGACCATGACGAAACCACGCCCTGGCGTACCAAGGTGCGAGCCTCTTCGATTTCCTGCAGACGGCTGACATGCGTGTGCTTGGCCTGGCGGACGCGAGAAGAAACGGTGCCCTGCTGATAGATCGGGATATTGACCCGGCCGGTCAGAGACGTATTTTCGGTCTCTGCCGTGGAAGATGATGTGTAGAAGCGGTTGGAATAGCTGGCTTCGAGCGTCACCGTTGGCAAAAGTTCGCCGCGGATGCGATCAACCGTGTGCCGCGATGCCTGCTCCAAATAAAGCGATGCGATGACCGTCGGGCTTTCATTCAGTCCGATTGAAATCGCTGACTGCACCCCACGGGGAATAAGCTTTGAGGGCAGCCTTGGATTGGAAAGTCCAGAGGCTTCAGACCCAACGACGCGAACGTAGCTGGCGCGGCTCGTTTTCAAGTTGGCGCGGGCCAGATCGAGGGAAGAAACAGCGCCGGCTCTACGGGCGCGGGCCTGGGCAACGTCGGTCCTGGTGACTTCGCCGACACTAAACCGGTCCTGGGTGGCCTGCAGTTCGCGGCTGAGGACGTTGACGTTGTTTTCCTGGAGGCGGACGATCGCCTGGTCGCGGACGACGTCCATATATGCCGTGGCGGCTTCGAGCAGCACGTTGCGCTCAGTGTCGCGCAGGATCTCCCGCCCGGCGCGGACATTCGCCTCGGCTTCACTGACACGGTTCGTCGTCTGGAAGCCGTCAAACAGGTTTTGCTGAACGCTGATGGCATAGCCGTGCGGATAAGTCGTGTCACCTGCTCGAGCAGCGGTTCCGCCGATCGTTCCTACACCCGGGACGAAGGTTCCGGAACCGACATTCTCGTCGCGCGTGCGGGCTCGTGAATCTACGATCGCCGTATCGGCAGAGGCGCCGATGTTAGGGCGATATCCCCCCATCGCCTGCGAGACGCTCTCGTCGGTCGCGCGGAGCCGCGCCCGTTCGGCGTCAATTCGGGGGTTGTAACGATAGGCGGCTGAGAGTGCCTCATTCAGAGACACAGCTTGGGCTGGCATTGTCCATATCGCCGAGACCGCAAACATCGCAGCAGCACTGGTCGTAACCATTGCGGCGCGCGCGGTCTGGATTAGATTTGTCCGATTGGGACGCATGTCAGGTGCTTCCGCTCGTTGGTAGTTGGCGGGGTCAGTAATACGCAACCGACAAACTCATCGACAAGCAATGTGGCCGTCGGGACGAGAAAGGCCCGATAGCCTTGTCATTGATATTTTAGAGTCGGGGGATGCGGAAGACTTGAGCACTGGCTAAAAGGCGTTCGGAGTGTGAGAGTTGCCAAAGTCCCACACATTTGCGTCGTCGCGACGTCACAGGCCGGGCTTGGACGCCTACTGAATTTACTTCGATAACCTAATCGAAGGTCTTCTTGAACAAGTTCTCGAGCAGGGGGCGTGGAACAGGTGCGGGCTCAATCCGGCTTCTCAGGCGGGCGGGCGGTCGTTGGGTTTTGACATTGCGCCGTGATGACAACTTGGGTTTCGGAATCGCTGCTGTCTCAACGATACGATCGCGCGCTGACTTCTGATAGCCGCTCACTACGTCATTTTCTACAATTTCAGCGGGAAGGTCTTCGTCACTTGCCTTGGTAATGGTCACTCCGAACCATTTGTTGCGCACGCCATCATAGTGCGCTTCTGCGTCGTAAATCTCATCCGTGAAGACCCGGGCATCCGCGCTAAGCCTGCCTATGCTGGATAACAGAGCGTATGAGGCGACAACGATGTCGCGGCGGGTGACGACCTGCGCCACCTGCGCGTCAAGAAGCTCCTGTTCGGCGTTGAGCACGTCGAGAAGCGTTCGCTGGCCCACTTTTTCCTCTTCACGCACTCCAACCAACGCGGTTTTGGCGGAATCGACCTGAACTTGATCGGAGCCCATCTGCGCGCGCGACGCCTGCAGGCGCGACCAAGCTGCGGTAATGTTTGCCTGGGTTTCGTTTCGTGCCTGCTCGATTTCGGTCAGTCGGCTGACGTGCGTGTGTTTGGCCTGCCGGACCCGCGCGTAGACTTCGCCGCCTTGATAAAACGGGATGGTCAACCGGCCCGTTATACTGGCTGTGTCTCGGCGGTCAGTCAGTATCGATGGGCTGGCTTCATGCGCGTAGTTCGCCTCGAGGTCGACGCGCGGCATCAAGCGGCCGCGCACGCGGTCGACGCCGAAGCGAGATGCCTGCTCGCGGTAGAGCGCGGAGATGACGTTCGGGCTTTCTTTTTCCCCGATATCCAGGGCTTCGGTGAGGGAGCGGGGCAGATTGCTGGTGCGAAGACCTGGCTGCTTCAATTTCGAAGGTTCGTGCCCGATGACACGCTTATAATTGGCCCGGGAGATGCGCAGGTTTGCCTTGGCGAGATCGGCGGCAGAGATCGCGCGGGCGCGGCGGGCTCGCGCCTGGGCGACGTCTGTCAACGTCACCTCTCGAACGACGCGACGGGCCAATGCGGCCTCGAGTTCGCGCGACAAGATTGAAACGTTGCGATCGCGCAGTGATACGATCGATTGATCGCGCAGCACGTCAGCATAAACGGTCACTGCGTCAAGCAATACGCTTGATTCCACGCTGCGAAGGTTTTCGCGGCCTGCGCGGACAAGCGCTTCGGCTTCGCTGACCGCATTCGGCGTCTGGAAGCCGTCAAACAGCGACTGCGTGACATTGACCTCCAGGGTTGCAGGCGTGTTGGGGCCGTCGACAATGGACGTCGGTTTTGAGCGCTGCGTTTCGCGACCGATGCTTGCACCACCGGACACGGTCGGGCGGTATCCGGATTTTGCGACAGGCACTTCCTCGTCGGTCGCGCGCAATCGTGCGCGTTCGGCGTCAATGACAGGATTGGTGCGATAGGCTGATGCGAGCGCCTCGGCAAGCGTTTCAGCCATTGCTGCCGGCGGAACCGTCGCGAGAAAGCCGAAGCCCACTGCGACAAGGTAAACGGCAAGCGCCATGCGCCGGCGCCAACTAAGGCCGCGCGTACACTGCTCCAGCGAATTGTCCCTTGGCGTCCGGTTCACGGGCGCAGCTCCCACGCGTTATTCCACGAGTGGGTATTAGCCGCCGAGTCGATAAACGAACCGTTAAATACCGTGCTATTCCGGGTCGGTGTTGACCGCACGTTGCCGCGAAACCGCTAAAGAGGCGCATACCGAACTTCAGAAAACGAATGTTTCGGGCCGCTCGAAACCCGCCAGCGGCGGTCCCCCGCAGGCAAACAGGTCCCGTCGGTCGAAGTTCTGGCCAATCCGTCTCCAAACGGAGGCGTGCGAGAGGCCCTGATCGCGATAGACGGCAACCAGCCGTCCGCCGTCCTTTAGTTGATCAAGCAAATCGTCGGGCATGCGCTCGACCAGGCCTTCTACGACGATCGCGTCGTAAGGGCTTTCCTTGGGGTAACCAAAATCCAGTTCGCCGGTCACAACCACGACGTTGTCGATGGAAAGATCCGACAAGATCGATTGGGCCGTTTCACACATCGCCGCATCGCTTTCCAGCGCGACAACGGTTTCCGCGAGGCGCGCGAGGATGGCCGAAGAGTAACCGGTTGCACATCCTACATCGAGCACGACGTCGCTTGGGTTTATTTCGGCAGCCTGGGCCAGCTTGGCGAAAGCACGCGGGGCCATGAGGGCGCGCTGCGGCTGCCGGCTGCCGGTCTCAAGCGCGATGACCTCATCCATGTAGGCAAGAGAGGCTAAAGTCGACGGCACGAAGCGGTGGCGCGGGGTGTCGAGCATCGCGCGCAGGATTCGCCGATCGGTCACGTCGCTGGGGCGGACCTGAGATTCGACCATGTTTTTGCGCTGCACGGCCGCGTCGATCATCAGCCAGTTCTCCTGTTCATTCGCATTCGTGCCGGACCGGCACCGCCCAGTCGGCACCCTTAGCACTCAGGGTGTCGCGATTTGGCTCTTGTGTGCAAATAGCTCATCTGGACCTTCGAGACGATATAAACTTTCTCACCAATCCACCGGCCTGTGGGCTGCTGCGCGCATGCGAAAAGATCAGTCGGGAACTGCAATCGTGTTCGCCAGATACCTAAGCTTAGCAGGCGAGACGGTCCCGGACGGGTGACATTTCAGCCAAAACACGGCCTGGGGCTGGATGTTGACGGCCAATCAACCCACTCTGCCTCTAACCGATTGCGCTTTGTGATGCGCTCATGATATCAGACGCGCTCGTTCAGGGCCGATGACTACCGCTTCGCACCACACGTGCGATGGCTTTGGGTTTGAGGTCTGATTGGATTCAGTGCGGATTCCGGCTGAATTCTGGGCGACTTGCGCGGAGCCTCCACCACATTCCGCGAATGGCTCGGCCACGTGGCGGAGTGGTGACGCAGCGGATTGCAAATCCGTGCACCCCGGTTCGATTCC
>CAYGRH010000213.1:0-6115 GCA_964352165.1 uncultured Hyphomicrobiaceae bacterium
GCAGGAACGTCTAAGACTCGAACGCGCCCTGAAATCGAACCGTGTCTATTGCGCCCGCGAGCGTCTTTTGGAAGTCATCGAGCTGATGGACCCGGAATCCGGGGGGCCCGAAGGAGCCGCCGCCGGCGCTCCCGACTTGTTCGACGAAAGACCGCCCGGTCCCAACGTTCCGGAAGCACCGGCAATGCCGCAACAAGCCCCGCAGGAGGTTGCGCTCTCGGCACCAGCCGGGTTTTCCAGCAAGGCTTCAAGTGGCCAGGGCGATGCCTTTCGAACCAGGGTCAAAGTCAAGATCAGAAACGCGCCCCCTGATACCGACCCTACCGACCTGCGGACAAAGTCCCAATCCCTGCCGGATGATCTGACCGCGATCAGAGGTCTGGACCGCAGCATTGCCGCCCGGCTTAACGCTCTGGGCGTCACGCGCTGGGAGCAGATTGCGGCATGGCGAACAAGCGACGTGCGCTCGGTTTCAGCCGCCCTCGGGCTGAACCGTGAAATCTCTCGCGGCAATTGGATCGAACAGGCCGCACTGTTGGCGGCCCGCGTCGGACGCACTGTTGCCGCCCCGAGCGTTGCCCCTGATCACAGCGACAGCTCCGCAATGCTCGTCGATACCGCCTCCGAGCCAGCAGACGATGAGCTGCAAACCCATGTGGCATTGACCGAAAACGCGTCACGGCTTGATGCCCAAGCCGCTAAGTCAGGAATTGCCGCCGATAGTGCGTTGCCCACAGGCGCAGTCGGCGGAATGATCGCGACCGCGGCAGCAAGCATTGCCGGACGTCTGGGAGATACGCGAGCCGCCGACCCTGAAGAGCCCACCGGTGCTGCCGCCCCAGACGCGGTCGAGCAGACCGACAAAGCTGAGCCTCCGCCAGAGACAACGCCTGAGCCTCCACCAGCACTGGCCACGGCCCCTGAAGAAGCGCCCGCTGCCCCTGACGCATTGACACTGATACGCACTCTCACGCCTGGGCAGGAAGCAGAACTCAACGAATTGGACGTCACCAACTTTTCACAGATCGCTAGCTGGGATGTGGACGATGTCGCGCATATCAGCGTCGTCATGGGATTGGGCAGCCGCATTACCCGCGAGAACTGGATCGAACAGGCAGCCGTTCTGGCGCGCGGCGGACTGACGGCCTACGCACGCACGCAGGCGGAGGCTGGGGCCGTGTCGCTGGCAGCCGTTCCGTCAGAACCCTTGCGTGCTGATCCACAGATGCAGGCACGCCTGGCCGGGATTTCGGAGCGCCTCGCAACGCCTGTTGCCGAACCGCAGATCCAGTCGGCAACCGACGTCGCGAGCGAAACGGCTGTCAAACACGACGCGACAAGCGCGGCCGAAGTACCCTCATTCGTTACACAGGCAACAGACCAGGTTTCAGAGCCGGCCGAGATGCTTGCGCGCGATCCATCGGCAGATAAGACCGGGGCAAAAGAATTGTCGGCATCGGCGGCAACCGTCGTGCTGAGCGCGAGTGCAGCGCAAGCCCTGACCGCGTTCGCGTCACGCCAGAAGCTTGGTTCGCAACTCCGCCAGGACGTTGTGATCGAGCCGAAAAGTCCGCCAGAGCCATCAACGCCAAGCATCACGCCTGAATTTGCCAGTGAACCGATAAATGAAGCGGACACGGCAGACAGTGCCATTGTCGAAGACGACATCGCCACCGAGGTTGTGCTTCCCGTCACCACCGATAGTGAAGCTTCAATGCCGCTCGGAGAAACGGCAGCCGCTGAAATTCCAGAGGGGCTGAGCGATGACACCAGCGACTCGAGCGACATCAGCGCGGAAGCCGCGCAAATCGCGATTATCGATATTCCCGCCGAAGACAGCGCTTCTTCAATCGAGGCACTCGAAGCAGACGTGAAGCTCGTGCCGCGCGGATCGCCGGTTCCATTCGACGACATTTCAGCCGAAACGGAAGATGTGCCAAGCGAAGCACCGGCAGCGCGATCCTTCTCCCCGCGATCGACAGTCCCGTCGTCTGAAGAGTTCGATGATGACGACCTGCCGGCGTGGAACGGTCAGATCGAGGAAGCCAGCGTCGAAATCGTTCCTGTCGCGGTGCGTGGCGGAGCGCGCCCTCGAGAGTACGATGAGCCTGCGCCAAGCCAGCACTCTCCTCCGGCCCAGCAAAATGTCAAAAGCTCCGAAAATGGAGAGGCCAGACGCTCTGCTGGA
Source organism: uncultured Hyphomicrobiaceae bacterium (assembly GCA_964352165.1). Lineage (GTDB taxonomy): Bacteria > Pseudomonadota > Alphaproteobacteria > Rhizobiales > Hyphomicrobiaceae > CAYGRH01. The sequence continues at coordinate 2,189 of CAYGRH010000213.1, forward strand.
CCTGATGATGCCGAAGAAAAGCCGGTCAATCGTTTCCTGAAAGCGCTCGACGGCAGCAGGTGAGCAGTCCCTTACGCTCAAACCTGGCGCGCCAAGGTCAATTTGCAGGCCCAGAAATGCAGGCCCAGAAATGCGGGCCCGGGCGTCTCAGGTCCGGCAATTCGCCGCTTGAAACGCACGGACTTCGCACTGGACCGGCCCCAACATCCGTCGCATGTACCATGCGGCGCAGCAAAACAAACGCACGGCAGACCAAAGCAGCCTTGGTATGCCACCGTGGCACACCAAACCGGCCAAAGGTCCAGGTTTCACCGGAGCTGAGACGCTTTGGCGCTCATGCGCCCCGGGATTAACATCAATTGGCAATTGCGCGCGGTCTGGCGGTGTTTATGTTGCTATGCAACCGCTTCGGCCAACGCTGCGTATGCGTTTCATCAAGCCGTTCACCAACACATTTCAAGACCGCTTCTGGAGGAATTCACATGACATTGGCGCAGCTCAAGCCCGATCACGACATCCTGGCCGCTGGCCCGGAAAGTCTTCTGGCCCGTTGCAACGATGCTGTAAGTGAAGCCGAAAAGATCCTTGTTGCCGCCAAGGCTGGCGTGCGGATCCAGGTGCAGGAAGCCGGCGATCACGATGCCTGCCAGCACGCGACGCACGGTCTGGCCTGGCTAGCGACCACGATCGAAGCGCTTCGCCAGATGCACGCGTGGGGCGGCCGCCTGTCTGAGGAAGGCCGCTTTACGGAATTCGAGCAGCTCTTGTTGGCTGCCACCTTCAGCGAATATCTCGCCCAGGTCGCAGGCGGCATTCCGATGAGCCAGCTTGAGATGCTCCGCCCTTCGGCGCTCGGTGTCCCAACGGCGGACATTCGCAAGTTTGAAGATGCGGTCAGCGACCTTATCGTCAGCGGATCGGACGAAGGCGTGAAAGCACGCCTCGCCGAGCTGATTGCCGAACAGCCCAATTCCACAACCTTTGGCGATTCAGGTCTCGACGAACTTCACGTCGAAATGCACGAGCAGATGCGCAAGTTCTCGCAGGCTGAGGTTTTGCCGCACGCGCACGAATGGCACCTGAAGAACGAATACATTCCCCTGGAGATGATTTCCAAGCTCGCCGAACTCGGCGTCTTCGGACTGACGATTCCCGAGGAACTTGGCGGGCTCGGCCTTGGCAAAGAGGCGATGTGCGTCGTCTCCGAGGAACTGTCGCGCGGCTACATCGGTGTCGGCTCGTTAGGAACGCGCTCTGAGATCGCAGGAGAATTGATCCTGCACAACGGCACCGAAGAGCAGAAGCAGGAGTACCTGCCAAAGATCTCTTCGGGCGAAATCCTGCCGACAGCGGTGTTCACCGAACCTAACACCGGCTCTGACCTCGCCTCGCTGAAAACGCGGGCCGTGAAGGATGGCGACACCTACACCGTGACGGGCCAGAAGACCTGGATCACGCACCCGGTTCGCGCCGACCTGATGACGCTTCTCGTGCGCACAAATCCGGACGAAAAGGGCTATCGCGGGCTGTCGATGCTGCTCGTTGAAAAACCGCGCGGCACGGACGAAAACCCGTTCCCCGCCGAGGGCATGACCGGCGGCGAGATCGAAGTACTCGGTTATCGCGGCATGAAGGAGTACGACATCTCCTTTGACGAATTCAAAGTGCCTGAAAGCCAGCTCCTGGGTGGCGTCGAAGGCCAGGGCTTCAAGCAGTTGATGGCGACCTTCGAAGGCGCACGCATCCAGACGGCTGCCCGCGCCGTGGGTGTCGCGCAGTCGGCAATGGACCTCGGCCTGAAATACGCCCTCGATCGCAACCAGTTCGGCAAGCCGATCTACGCGTTCCCGCGCGTCGCAAACAAGGTCGTGATGATGGCGGTCGAAGTCATGGCCGCGCGCCAGTTGACCTATTTCGCAGCCCGCGAAAAGGATCAAGGTCGCCGCTGTGACCTTGAGGCGGGCATGGCGAAACTGTTGGGTGCTCGCGTTGCCTGGGCATGTGCCGATAATGCTCTGCAGATCCACGGCGGCAACGGCTTCGCGCTGGAGTATCCCGTCAGCCGGGTCCTATGCGACGCGCGCATTCTCAATATCTTCGAAGGTGCTGCCGAGATTCAGGCACAGGTCATTGCGCGACGTCTGCTTGAAGACAAGAAGTAAGCTGGCAACCGCCCCGCTAATATTGAGCAAGCCGGTCGGAGCAGAAATGCTTCGGCCGGTTTTCGTTCCAGGATAGCAGTGGTCGGCGCATTGTGAGGCTTGCAAACCATGACGAGCCCGCCCAACCGTTTTGTCCCCTTCGGGCAAGCCAGGACTTAGCCCATCAGGTTTGCAAGACGGTCCCGGCACGGTTTTTCGGCACGGATACTCAACTGCTCATCCGCGTGCAGCCGCAGATTTGAAATCTCGATGTTCTCTTCGAGAACCTGCGCATGCTCCAACGCCGAAAGCTGTGACTTGTGACTGGTGATGTCGCACTGCGAACCCAAGTAATACAGCAAACTGCCCCCGCGTCCGAAAACGGGCATCAGAAACACGTAGCACTCGAACGGCGATCCGTCCTTTCGGTAGTTGATGATCGGCACCAGCGCTTCGTTCTTGGACTGGATAGCGAATCTCAACCGGGCGCGTGCCTCCGGGTCGGTTCTGGGCCCCTGCATGAAGCGGCAGTTGCGCCCGATAATCTCCTCGCGTTCGTAGCCGGAAATCTCCAGGAAGGCGTCATTGACAAGCACCAACGGGCAATCGTCGAAAACCGGAGAGGACAGCGTGAGAGGAATCGGCGATGCAGCGAAAAACCGCTTCAGCGTCTTTGATGAGATGTCCGCAATCATATCTTGTGCCCTCGCCAGTCCTGACCGCATCGGTGCAACCCAAGCAAACCGGTTTCGTTGCCCGGGCCTGTTCCATCCAAATGGACACATGCTGCCGCGACAGTTATGGCTCCAGTGGAACGCCAAACATCGATCTACGAAATTGGGAATTGGTCGAAAGCGACGGCAATTGCCGCTAAGACAGGTGGCGCAATTCGCGGCAACAAGGGGCAGGAATGACTGAAAAATCGATCCTTATCACCGGATGCTCTTCGGGCATCGGTCTTGCCAGCGCGCTCGTCATGAAAAAGCGCGGCTGGCGTGTTCTGGCCACCGCGCGCCGCCAGGAAGACATCGACCGTCTGAAAAATGAACACGGCCTTGAAGCCATCCATCTGGAACTTGCCGACGCGGTGTCGATCTCGGCGTGCGCGGATGCGGCCATTGATATGACGTCGGGCAAGCTGTTTGCGCTGTTCAACAATGCTGCATATGGCCAGACCGGCGCGATCGAGGATGTGGCCGCCGAACACATGCGCCACCAGTTCGAGGTCAACGTTATCGGAACGCATGATCTTACCCGCCGTCTCATTCCGACGATGCGTGCCAACGGCGCTGGCCGCATCGTGCAATGTTCATCCGTGCTCGGCCTCGTCTCCGGATCCTATCGCGGCGCATATTCTGCGACCAAGTTCGCGCTTGAGGCCTTGAGCGACGCCATGCGAATGGAGCTGGAAGGATCAGGCGTGCGCGTGTCGCTCATCGAGCCCGGCCCCATCAGGTCGAAATTCATCGACAACGTTGTGGCCGTCTTCGAGCGTACGATCGATGCTGAGAATTCGCCGCACAAGTCGGTGTACAAGGCCCGCCTTGAATCTCTACGGGCGGGCGGCACACAAGCGGGGAAACTCGAACCCGAGGCGGTTGCCGAAAAGCTGGTGCACGCTGTCGAAAGCTCCAGCCCGAAGCCACGTTATTTCGTGACAACTCCTACCTACGTCGCCGATGTCATGCGCCGAACTCTCCCCACCTTCATGCTTGACCGCATGATGCGCGGGAAATAACCCACACGACTTTAGGAAGTGTGGGTAAGAGAGAGCCCCACACGACTT
>CAYGRH010000214.1:0-6114 GCA_964352165.1 uncultured Hyphomicrobiaceae bacterium
GGCCTTGACCACGCATGCGCCGATTTCGGCGGCTGCGGCTTCGGCCTCGGCCGGGGTCGCGGCAAGCCTGCTTTGCGGGATGGCAATGCCGAACCTGGCGAGCAGCGGTTTGGCTGCATGCTCCTCGAAATTCATAACCTTCTGGTCCTTCTTCTTACTTGCCGTAGCGTTCCCAGTACGGGCCGAACAGTTCCTCCTCGGAGGGCTTATCCTCGGGGATCGTTGAGACCAGGTGGGTGAGATTGATGAAGCACTTGTAGTTGAGGTTGTCGGACAGCGTGTTGCCGGCCCAGGTGCCGCCGGCCATCGACAGCGTGAAGGGCAGGCAGTTGTTGAAGCCGCCGCCGTTGCCGAAGGTGTGGGCCTGGTTGACAAGGACGCGCACGACGTCGGTTTCAGCTGCCAGTTCGCGGGCGTGATCCATGTTCTTGGTATGGATGCCGGTGGAGTGGCCCTTACCGGTGACTTCGAGGATGTCGGCGACGATCTTTTTGGCGTGGGCAAAGTCGCTGGCGCGGTAGACGGTGAGGACGAGTGAGAGTTTCTCATCAGCGAAGGAGTGCTTTCCGCCGACGGCGTCCTCTTCGACCATGAAGAATTTGCGTGCGGCGGCATCTTTGGCCAGCCCCATGACTTCGGCGAAGACGGGTGCCGGCTTGGCGATGACAAGGCGATTGAGCTTGCCGCCCTGCCACAGCGTGTTGCGGATCTTTTCGCGCTCGTCCGTGCTGCAGCGCCAGCCGCCGGCGCGCTCCAGCGCTGCGATGGCGTCTTCGTAGATGTCGTCAAGAATGACGATGGCGTTTTCGGATGAGCACGACGTCGAGTTGTCGAAGATCTTCGAGGCGCAGATTTTTTCAGCCGCGTCGTCGAGATCGGCTGTTGAATCGATGATTACGGGCACGTTGCCTGCACCGACGCCGACAGTGACCGTGCCGGACTGCATGGCGCGCTTGACGTTGTCCTGGGAGCCCGTGACCACGGCAAGGTCGACCTGGTTCATCATCTCCTGGGTCATGGCTTTGGAGACGGGCGAAGGGAGGAGTTGCACGAGGTCTTCGGGGTGGCCAGCTTTTTTCAGCTCGGCGCGCATCAGTTCGACTGTTCGTGCAGTCGTTGCAGCGCCTGCGGGCGAGGGCGCGATGATGACGGCGTTGCCGCCTTTCAGCGCCATCATGGCTTTGTTGACGGGCGTTGCAGCGGGGTTCGTGGAGGGGCAGACGGCGCCGACGACGCCGACCGGCTTGGCGTACTTCACGAGGCCGCGTGCGGGGTCTTCCTGGATGACACCGACGGTCTTCGCGCGTAGCAGGTCGCGCAGAGTACCGAAGGTCTTTCTGGTGTTCTTGATGACCTTGGATTCGACGCTGCCGAGCCCCGTGTCCTCGACCGCGAGTTCGGCCAGCATCCGGGCATGCTCGGGCTTGTAGATCGACCAGGCGAGTGCGCGCACGGCGTCATCTACGCGAGCTTGATCGTGGTTGTCGTAAGCGTCCATGGCGGCGCGGGCGCGGGCGACGACTTCGGCGACGGCGGTCTTGGGATCGGTTGCGGATTGCTGCGCTGCCGCGGCCGGGTCGATTTGTGCATGAGAGGTCATCGCAGCAGCCTCCTTAGGCTTTCTGATCGTCGTTGTCGGGCGCGCCATTTTTAGGAGAAGCGCTCGTGTTTTTTCCAGGCATGGGCTCTCGTTGCGCGCGATGGCGGCTGATACGGGCAACGCGAATGTGGAAGCGATCACCGGCTGAAGGGGGGGCGCTTGCCATTCTTGAAGGTTGGAGCCGCCGCTTGCGCGGCAGCTCCGTTGGCGATGATCAAAGGTCCTTGAGAAGCTCTGTCAGGAACTTTTCGCGGTTGTTCCACATCGTCTGGACCTGCTCGCGGTTCATGACGCGGACAGGCGAACCGCCGGCCTTCATTTGCTTGAGGACACGCTCGTTCTTGAACATTTCCGGCACGGCCTTGGCGAGTTTCTCAATCACTTCCGGAGGGGTGCCCTTGCGGACCATGATGCCGCGGAAGTTTACCGAGGAATCGTCGACGTCGAAGCCAGCTTCCTTGAAGGTTGGTACGTCGGGCAGGAACTCCGTGTTGCGCTCAAGGTCTGCGATGCCGAGGATCTTGAGGCTGTCTTTGCTGCGGAAGGCGTCAGACAGATTGTTCACGCCTGCGATCACCTGGCCGCCTAGGACAGATTTCAAGGCAGGTGCGCCGCCCTTGTGTGGAACGTAGGCGAGCTTAACGCCGAGAGCCTTTTCGATCTGCAGGTAGGCAATGTGGTGACCAACGAAGAGGCCGGCACCAGAGACCGTCACTTTGCCGGGGTTTTCCTTTGCGTACTTTGCAAGATCTGCAATCGTGTTGAATTCGCTATCCTTGTTGACGACGAGGACGGCGGGGTCGGCACCCCAGTTGGCGATAGGTTCTAGCTTGTCGATGGTGTAGTCGGTTTTGAACTTGATCGACTGCGCGATGAAGTGGGGGATGTTGTAGGATGCCAGTTCATAACCGTCCGTGCTGGCGCTGGTGGCGTACTGGTTCCAGCCGACTTTGCCGCCTGCACCCGGCTTGTTGATGATGACGATGGGCTGGCCGAGGTATTCCTCGTTGCCGGCGACCATGGTGGCGATGCGGGCTTGGAAGTCGGTGGCTCCACCGGGGCTGTAGACGACGGTCAGGCTGATGGGGCGTTCGGGATATTCAGCCATTGCGGGAGCGGCAAACGCCGCCGCGCCGAGGGCTGCCAGTGCGATCAAAGTGCGTTTCATTCGTGTCGTTCCTCCAGTTGTTCAGTCTTGGTGTTCCAAGCACACTTTATTCGGCGCTTTTGTTGCCGGGATCTCATGTCCCGGTTGTCGGTGGTCGTGTCAGATAAACAGTCCCCGCGGGGTCTGCACCTGTAGCGCCATGTTGAAGACCATGTAGATCAGCGTCATGAAGCCAACAGTGACGGCAATACGCATGAGCCACGTCTTCGGGCTGTCGTGGGGCGCTGGGTCGTAAAGCGTGTAGAGGGTCAGGAATGCCAGCGTGCCGGCGGAATAAAATCCGAGCATGGGGATAGCGAAGAAGACGTAGGCCAGCATCAGCGCGATTGCGGGAAGAATGTTGACGAGCTGTGTGGTCGTCAGGCCCGAACCTGTGCGGTTGTTGCCTCGGATCGCACGCAGCAGGGCCGTTGCTGCAAGTCCCACCATGACGACGGATATCAGTTGAGGGAACAGATAAGGTTGCGAGTCAGTGACGGAGAAGCTGATAAAGGCAACCCACAACCCAAGCAGCAAGATGATGGCTGCGGCGACGGTTTGTTGTGTGCGTCCGGCGACGGCCTGAGGTTCGCTCATGTGGCGACTCCTGGGGCTTGCTCGATGCGCCGCATTCTGATTTCGGAGGCGAGCGAGTAGAGGATGGACAAGACGACGAGGGCGATCAGGAAGAGGTTCAGCGGGCCGGTGCAGAAGTAGGCAAACATGCCGTCACTGGCATTGGCGATGATGCGGCCCTGCACGTAATTGGATTCTGCGATCGGTCCCAGAATGATGCCGAGGACGAGAGGCGCCGGACTGAAACCGTACTGCTGAAGCACGTACATGCCAGCACCTAGGACGAGCATGACGACAACGTCGGATTGCGATCCCTGCACGGAGTAAGCACCGAAGACCGACAAGATAAGAATGCCACTTGCCAGGATCGGGGGCGGAATACGCACGACGTTGGCTGCGAGACCCGCGATGTAAAGCCCGAAGACGAGCATCAAGGCCTGGCCGACGAGCAGCGAATTGATAAACGCCCAGGCGACGTCTGGGTGGTTCACGAACAGGTTTGGCCCTGGGAATATTCCGTGGATGAGAAGGCCGCCAAGGAGCACGGCGGCCGTCGGGCTGCCGGGGACCGAGAGCGTCAGCAAGGGGACTAGCGAGGGGCCGACCATGGCGTTGTTGGCTGTCTCTGCTGCGATCACGCCTTCGGGCTCACCGTTGCCGAAATTGTCGCGATTGGGCGAGAAGCGTCGGGCCTGGTCGTAGGAAACGAGTCCGGCGATCTGTCCGCCAGCGCCCGGGATGAGGCCGACGATAATGCCGACGACCGAACCGATGGTTAGTGCACGAACGTGAGAGATTGTTAGCGTGATGGACGTCCAGATGCTGTGTGGCTGCACTTTTACGATATCGAAGGTGCGCTTGTGGCGGCCACCCTCCAGCATCTCGATGACCTGGGGAATGGCGAATAACCCGATCAGAGCCGCGATGATATGCACGCCGCCGTCCAGATGGGTCGAGAAGATGAAGCGCTCTACACCTTGAATAGAGTCATAGCCGATCATCGAAATCCAAAGACCGATGCAACCCGCAAGCAGGCCTTTTACGACGGATTTGGAGTCGAGCGAGCCAATGATGGTGACGCCAAGGATAGCAATCCAGAACAGATGCGATGGGCCGAAGCCGAGGGCCCATTTTGCGAGCACCGGCGTCAGGAAAATGAGGACGAAAACGCCGATCACGCCTCCGATAAAAGATGAAATAAAGCAAAGCTGCAGGGCCTTGGCGGCTTCGCCGTTGCGGGCCATCGCGTAGCCGTCGAGCGCGGTTGCGATGTTTGCGGGCGCGCCGGGGATCTTCAGCAGGATAGCGCTGACCGCGCCACCCGCGACCGTGGCGGTGTAGGCGGCGCCAAGAAGCATAAGCCCCTGGGCAGGGTCCATGTGAAACGTAAACGGTATCAGAAGGGCGACGGCCATTGTGGGAGAGAGGCCCGGAGTGGCCCCAAGCAGCAGGCCGCCGATGGTTCCTGCGCACAGAATCGCCATCGAGGACAGCGTGAATACCGCGCCGAAATAGTTCAAGAACTCCATGGCACTTTCCCAACCTCGGTGAGTTTCCTCACGGCCCGTCTTGTGCAGGCTCGCTCTCGAAGCCTACTCAATGAAAAAATAACTGCAAACGTTTTCATTTTGAAGTGTAGGATGGCTCTCTCAGCTAGGTAAGTGGCGGGCAGGAAAGGGTGAGGCATGAGCCGGAAGCTGTTGCGCGAGTCTGTTCCTGGTATCGTGGATGTTGCCGCGCGCGCGGGCGTGTCGCCTGCGACGGTGTCGCGCTATTTCAATGCCCCCACGATCGTCAGCTTCAAGACGCGCAAGCGCATCGAGGCGGCAGTTTCAGCGCTTGGTTATGTTCCTAACGGTGCCGCCCGCAGTTTGAACAGGGGAGCGAGCGGCACGGTTGGGCTTGTTGTTCCTTCGATCGACAATGCGATCTTCGCGGAGATGGTGCAGAGCTTTTCAACGTCGCTGTTCCGGCATTCGCGGACCATGCTTATCTCGGCGCACGGCTATGATCTGGGACGCGAAGCAGTGCTCGTCGAAGCACTGATCGAGCATCGCGTCGATGCGTTGGCGCTTGTCGGCCTGCAGCACAGCGATGCAACGTTCCGCCAGCTCGAACGCCGGTCGATCCCAACGGTCATGGTGTGGAACTACCGCCAGCGTCAGCAAGTGCCGTGTGTCGGTGTCGACAACCGGGAAGTCGGGCGAGTGGCGGCGCAACATCTCATCGATCTGGGGCATGAGGACATTCTGTTCATCTTCGCGGCCTCGCGAATGAACGACCGGGCTGCCGACCGGCGATCGGGTGCTCTTGCGGCCATGAGCGGTGCCGGGCTTTCGGTGCCGGCAGACCGGCGGATTGTGTGCAGCTACGATGTACAGATGGCGAAGGAGCTTGCTCTCAAGGCATTGACGGGCAAACGCCGGCCTACTGCGATTTTTTCTGGCAACGACATAATCGCGCTGGGCGTTCTGTTTGCAGCCATGTCGCTCAAGATCAAGATTCCTGAAGAACTTTCGATCATCGGTATCGGCGACTTCAAGGGGTCTTCTGCTGTTGAGCCTGGTTTAACGACGGTTCGTATTCCAGCCCAGCGGATCGGGCGTCGGGCTGCAGAAGTGCTGGTCGAGATGATTGAGTACCAGGGGGCTCCTACCATTCACGAGGAGAGGTTTTCACCTGAACTACTGGAGCGGGGGTCAACCGCAGCGGTCCCTGCCGGGCGAGGCAGTCGAAGATAGAGTTGAGCGATAACCCAACTTCGGGACACCGCTGTCCCGAGTCCCGTGCC
>CAYGRH010000215.1:0-6019 GCA_964352165.1 uncultured Hyphomicrobiaceae bacterium
AAAGGTGTCGATCACGGCGATCGACAATGGCAGCGAACCGCTGGTGAAGCTGCTCGAGCAAGCGCCCAAAAATCCGAGCTAGCTTGATTTCGCGTCTGCCCCTCAATAGTCCAGGTATGCGGAGCCCAGATGTTCCTGTCCGACCTTTCTGTGAAACGACCGGTGTTTGCGGCTGTAACATCCTTGTTGCTGATCGCCTTCGGCTTGGTTGCATTCGACCGGTTGCCGCTGCGGCAATACCCTGACATTGATCCGCCTGTGGTCAGCGTTCAAACGACCTATCCCGGCGCGTCCGCCAACGTCGTGGAAACGCGGATCACCGAACTGATTGAAGAACGCATTTCGGGCGTCGAAGGCATCTCGTTTATTGAATCGAAAAGCGAAGATGGCCAATCCACCGTCACTGTCGAATTCAAGGTCGGTCGGGATGTCGATTCCGCCGCCAACGATATTCGCGACCGCGTCTCAGGCATTCTGTCTGATCTCCCCGACGAAGCCGATCCGCCGGAAATCCAAAAGGTCGATGCCGACCAGGACGTGATCATGTGGCTCAACTTGTCGAGCCCTTCGATGAGCGTTCCCGAATTGACGGATTACGCACAGCGCTATCTCGTCGACCGCTTTTCCGTTCTGGATGGCGTGGCTCGTGTGCGGGTCGGCGGCGAGCAGATTTTTGCCATGCGGATTTGGCTTGACCGCAAGGCGCTGGCCGCCCGCGGCCTCACCGCTAATGACGTCGAGAATGCGCTGCGCGCTGAAAACGTGGAACTTCCCGCAGGGTCCATCGAATCCGTCGACCGTCAGTTCACGGTTCGCGTCGAGCGGGCGTTTTCCAACTCTACCGACTTTGCCAGCCTTGTCTTGAAGCGAGGCGAGGACGGCTATTTGATCCGTCTTGGTGACGTTGCCCGCGTCGAAAAGGGAACAGTCGAAGACCGCAGCTTCTTCCGAGGCAATTCGGTCCCCATGGTGGGCATCGGCGTCATCAAGCAGTCCACCGCCAACACCATCGCCGTTGCCCGCGCCGCCAAGGCGGAGGCGGCTCGCATCAATACCGCCGGTCTGCCCGACGGAATGGCGATCAAACAGAGTTATGACACCTCCGTGTTTGTCGAAGGCGCGATCAACGAAGTCTACAAGACGCTGTTCATCGCGATGGGGCTGGTCATCCTCGTCATTCTCCTTTTCCTAGGCAGCGTCCGCGCCACTCTCGTACCCGCCGTAACGGTGCCGGTGTCCATCGTCGCGACATTCATTGTGCTTTACGTGCTCGGCTTCTCCATCAACCTCCTGACGCTGCTGGCCCTCGTGCTGGCGATCGGCCTCGTCGTCGATGATGCGATTGTGGTGCTGGAGAATATCGTCCGGCGAATAAAGGAGGAGGGCGAAACCCCACTCGTGGCGGCGTATCGGGGCACGCGGCAGGTTGGCTTTGCGGTCGTCGCGACAACGCTGGTTCTGATCGCGGTGTTCGTACCGATCGCGTTTCTCGAAGGTGATATTGGCCGGCTGTTTTCCGAATTCGCGCTGACGATGGCAGCAGCCGTTGCATTTTCGAGTTTCGTTGCGTTGTCGTTGTCGCCGATGATCGCGTCGCAGGTGTTGGGCCGAAGCGTCAAGCCGACACTGATCCAGCGCATCGTCGAAGGCGGGTTCGATGTCGTCCGCAAAGGCTATCGCGCAACGCTGTCGGCCGCGTTGAAAGTCCGATTCCTCGTCGTGTTGATCTTCCTCGGGCTGATCGGCGCGACGGTCTGGGTATACGGCAAGGTGCCGTCCGAATACGCGCCCAAGGAAGACCGTGGTGCGTTCTTTGTTTTCGTCAACGGACCCGAAGGCGCCACGTATTCCTACATGCGCGAATACATGGATGAGATCGAGCGCAGGCTGACGCCGTATGTCGGCACGGGCGAGTTCCAGCGCCTTCTGGTGCGCGCGCCGCGAACGTTCAATACATATGAAAACTTCAACTCCGGCATCATCATTGTCGTTCTGGCCGACTGGGAACAGCGTCGCTCAGCCTGGCAGATCATGAACGAGGTGGGCGGCAAGCTCGCCGACCTTCCAGGCGTTCGCGCCTTCCCGATCATGCGCCAGGGCTTCGGTGGCCGCATCCGGAAGCCGGTGCAGGTTGCAATTGGTGGAGGCACTTGGGCGGAACTTGCCGATTGGCGCGATACGCTTGTGCAGTCCCTCGAAGAGGAAAACCCGGGTCTCGTAGGCCTGGACTGGGACTACAAGGAAACCCAGCCGCAAATGCGCATCGACATCAACTACGATCGCGCAGCCGAACTGGGTGTCACGGTCTCCAACATCGGGCGCACACTGCAAACCATGCTGGGATCGCGCCGCGTTACGACCTACATCGACGGCGGCGAGGAATACGATGTCATCCTCGAAGGCGAGCGCGATTCTCAGCGCACCCCAACCAGCCTGCAAAACATCTATGTGCGCTCCGAGCGATCACAGGAGCTTATCCCGCTTTCAAATTTCGTGACGCTTCGCGAAGAAGCCGGCTCCACCTCGCTCAACCGCTACAATCGCATTCGAGCCATTACGCTTGAAGCAAACCTTGCCGACGGCGTGGCCTTGGGCGATGCGCTGGCTCATATCGAAAAGGTCGCGCGAGAGAAACTCCCGGCAACGGCGATCATCGACTACAAAGGCCAGTCGCTCGACTTCAAGAACGCCGGGGAATCAATCCTGTTCGTTTTCCTCCTCGGCATCGTAATCGTGTTCCTGGTGCTGGCAGCGCAGTTTGAAAGCTGGATACACCCATTCGTCATCATGCTCACCGTTCCGCTGGCCGTCGGTGGAGGTCTTCTGGGGCTATGGCTCACAGGAAACACGCTCAACATCTACAGCCAGATCGGGCTCATCATGCTTGTCGGGCTTGCTGCAAAAAACGGCATCCTCATCGTCGAGTTCGCTAACCAATTGCGTGACGAGGGGCGAAACTTCGATGATGCGCTGATGGAGGCATCCGTCATCCGGCTGAGGCCAATCATCATGACCGGGATTACGACGGCGGCAGGTTCGATTCCGTTGATCTGGTCGTTTGGCGCTGGGTCCGAAACCCGCCTCGTCATCGGCGTCGTCGTGTTGGCAGGCGTCTTGAGCGCGACGTTCCTGACGCTCTACGTTGTGCCGGTTGCCTATTCTCTATTCGCGCGCAAAACAGGTTCGCCCGGCGATGTTGCGCGCCGGCTGGAAAAGGAAGAGCGCGAAATCGCCGCGACGGCACCACAACCTGGAGCAGCACCAGCCCCAGCGGAATAGCTTGCCGCACTCATGGAGCGCGCGAAGCAAGCCTCGCGCTCGGCTCGGAGGGCGCGCTCCCAGACAGACTACCTTTTGTGCCCAAAATTATGAAGGAGGGGGAAGGCGTCCCCCTCTATTTGGGTTTGCAGGCTATCGCTCAGCTGTGAACCAACATGCTGCCGGAACGCGCTCCTGAATATTCCGCTCGGTTTTATTCAGCCGGGCCCGCCGCCATCCCTCTGCCGCTTCCCACACCAGGAGGCTGGGTCCGTTGGGTGGAGTTTTGGGCAGCCTTCGCAGGCTGGGTGACAGGCTTGGCATTCTGCCACGGTGCCTTCTTGTACCAGGCGACAGTGTAGGCAACCGCAACCAGGATGGCACAACCTGTAAGGTTGACGAGCGCGACGGTAAACACGTCGCGGCCGATAAGGTTGAGCGTTACCCCGCCCAATTGCGACAGCACCAGCCCTGCCATGAATACACCAAGCGCCTGCTGGCCGACCTTTCGGCAGACGTTGACGAACGGTCCACTCAAACGCGAGCCGGCTTCGCCTGCCAGCGAATATGCAAGATAGGCAAGGCAGAGGAAGTGGACATATCGCAGGATGCCGAAGTGCGATTTGTCCGTCAGAGGTTGCAACGCAATGTTCCATTCCAACAGCATCGGATAGGCCTGCAACGTTGGCCAATGCCATAGCGGAATGATCGCAATGACGACCGCCGCTGCCGCGATCATAAGGTGCTTGTTGATTGGCGGCGCGGGTATCCAGCCTCGCATGAATGCAAAGCCGGTGAAGAATACGAGCTGCCAAGCAAACGGGTTAAAGAACCACGGCCGGTCGCTCCACGGTTCAGCCGGCAAGTTCATCATGTCGAACGTCGCCATCAGCCAAACCCCGGCCATCGCCGCCAGGGCAGCGAAAGGGTGAACTCGTGAAAGAGCAATCATCACCGGGATCATAGTCAGGATAACGAGATACATCGGCAGAATGTCGAAGTAGTTCGGCACATACGTCAGGGTTAGAAAACCAAGCAGATTGGTTGCCGTATCGCCCTCGAAGAACGGAACGAGGTTCAGTCCGTTGATGTAGGAGTTACCCGTCCCAAGCCAGTCGTCCACTCCGCACAGCATGGCCGCGATGAAGACGAACATGCACACATGCGCCCAGTAGACTTGCCAGCAGCGGTAACCGATGCGCGCCGTGCCAATGGCAAAACCCTGCTGATCGAACAGCCGCCCGAATGCGATCGCCGATGCCATGCCCGAACAGAAAACAAAGATCTCAGTCGCATCCGAAAATCCAAACCGCGCTGGGATGTAGAGCGACCAGGGATTGTCGGGCACATGCGCGATGAAGATGATGAACATCCCGATCCCGCGAAAGAAATCGAGCCGCACATCGCGCACGCGCGAAGCTGCCGTCTGCGGTGAGTAACTAGCTGAAGGTGACATCGTACTGACCCTCGATAATTGCAGAAGGCGGCTGCATTATATTTCCCTGATCCAATGGTCCCGTAGTCCCGGCGGCAGAACTCTTCACCATTGCATCGACGGTACTTGAGAATCGCGACTTGGAAACGGGTTTCATGTCACATCTACTCGTTCTCAATGTACGTCCAGATGCGGCATGGCGTCCGCCAATCCTTCCGATCGGCGATGGCTGAGCCGAGCCGAAATGAGGCGGGCAAACCGATCCTCGCACCGCAGGCTTTCGCGAACTCGCTTGAGACTTTCCAGCGCGCTCGCGTTTCCCGCACCCGCTGCCAGCATCATCAGCGTCCTCACGAACACATCGCGCTGGGCATGACTGCCGCCGATGGCGGGCAACCTTATCGCGAGATCGTCGAATGATTGAACCAGCGCGCCGTTCCCAGGTGCAATACCGACGATCGCTTCGGCGATATTCAAGCCGACAGAGCGCGCGACATTGCTTTGGTCGTCGTCACCCTGCGTTGCCGAAGTCCGAATGGCCGACACCAACTCTTCTGCCGCGGCAAAATCTCCCGCTGCGATGAGCGCCAGCATGTAGTGCAGCGAGGCAAACACAAGCGTTGTGTCTTCTCGTCGCCGGAGTGCGATCTCATAAAGACCTTCCCAACGCCCTCCGACATCAACGCCTTCCTGATCGAGCCGCCACAGTAGTGAAACGGCATTGGACATGTCGCGAAAGTCATCGGTCTGGGTCGGTCGCACATCGCTGTCGTAAAGGTCGAGCACGCTGGCATAATCGCGCGTTTCCAAGCGAAACAGTGCGAGGTGCCACGCGAGATGATAGCCGAAATTGTTGCAGGACGGCCAAAGGGGGCGTGAGGCCTCGAGCCATTTCATGCCATCGGCTGCACGTCCCTGCATCTCCATGACGTGACTAACGGCGTGAATACCCCAGGTGTCATCTGGTTGAAGCCTTACGGCTCGCCGCCCGGCTTGTTCGGCCTCCTCGAATGCACCGCATTCCTCCAGGCCGAACGCATGCATGCCGAGAAGATAACCGTATCCCGGCACATCGTTGTTCCAGCTTGGAAGTACCGCGTTCGTCGTGCGCAGCATCACTTCGGGCTGCCCCGACATGAAGCGCAGCGCATTGGCAAGCTTGATTGCGAGAAAGGCGCGCGGGCGGATTTCGCAGTGGGCTTCCAGGCGCGCGGCAGCCTTCCTGATCTCACCGGCAATCGCGAGTTCCAGCGCATCGCACAGCGCGACTTCGAAAGTCGTGCCGCCGGACGCGCACTCCAGCGGGGCCCTGGCACGCCGCAGGTC
>CAYGRH010000216.1:0-6000 GCA_964352165.1 uncultured Hyphomicrobiaceae bacterium
ATCGTCGACCAGCCAGTCCTGCCTTTCGGCGGATTCAGAATCCGACCGGATCGGCGCATTCAAGGAGGAATCGCCACCGAGGCGGCGGTTCATCGACACAACGTCGGCTTCGGGTACGCCAAGTTTGGTTGCGATTGCCTTGACGTGATCGGGGTGAAGATCGCCGTCGTCCAACGCCTTGAGCTGGCTTTTGGCGCGGCGCAAGTTGAAGAACAGCTTTTTCTGCGCAGCCGTGGTGCCCATTTTTACAAGGCTCCAGGAGCGAAGGATGTATTCCTGAATTGAGGCCCGGATCCACCACATCGCATAGGTTGCCAGCCGGAAGCCACGCTCGGCGTCGAAACGCTTCACCGCCTGCATTAGGCCGACGTTGCCTTCAGAAATGACTTCACCGATCGGCAGGCCGTAGCCGCGATAACCCATGGCAATGCGCGCGACCAGCCGCAAATGCGACGTCACCATTTTATGGGCGGCGTCCGAATCCTGGTGTTCCTGCCAGCGTTTCGCCAGCATGTATTCCTCGTTCGGTTCCAGCATCGGGAACTTGCGGATGTCTTCCAGATAGCGAGAAAGTCCAGCCGAGCCGCTGCCAATAGTCGGAACAGTTTTCGTTGCCATTTCGAACTCCAGGATCTTTCCGCAAAAGCACGTCAGACCATAAGTAATATATCGGTGCTGACACTGATGGATTCAAGCCTTCCGGGTTGATCCCACCTTATCAATCGGGCCGCCGGGGGCAATGCAACTCAGCGTGCGTGTAGCGTCACGGGCGATCACTTCGGCTTGAGATTGGGTACGCTATTGGGAAGAACCACGGCGGTGCGCCGCTCGTTCCATGCACGAGGGGGAATGCACGGCGTTCGGCTGCGGTTTGGCTGCGGACCTGCCATAGTCTGGAGGTCTGAGGCTTGCGGAACTCCTGCCCAACGCAAGCGGCGGCGTCAGCTGTGATCGCCGTTGACTTCGCGGGCTGCGGCCTCGATGTCCAGCCGGTCGGCCCAGGTCGAGCCTGATAACTTGCGTTCGACACGTTCCGTGCGCGTTTCGCTGGGCCATGGAGCAAGGATCGAAAGCGCGAGCAGGACACCAAGGGCTGCGAAGACGTCGGCAACATTGCCGAACGGTCTCATGCCTGAGTTGTGCGCGACCAGAAGCATGACGAAAAAGACGCCTGCTAGAAGTTTGAAACGCATCGGCATAAGGGCGGCCTCCCCAGTGTCGTTTATTGGAATTGAGTACGTTTTCGTCCGACCTGCATTCTGGCGCGCCGGAGGTTAAAGTCCCGCCATGGCTTTGGCAGTTGTTTAGTCGTTGGTTAACCAACGTTTTTTCAGTCGTGTGCAATTTGCGGTAATTTCCATTCACGCGCTGCGGCGACCCTGCCAACTGGCGACATTCCGAAAGGTCACACCTTTGCGCCGTGTACCAATGGTTTCTTGCGAGGCCGTTATCCCCAGATGTGGCCGGCTGCCCCTTGCTGCATTGGGGTGTTGGCGCGTAAATCGCTCAACTGGATGGGGAGGCTGAAATGATTCCGATGATCGGCATCCTGGTTTTGACCGGGCTCACCATCGCTTACGCGGCGTTTCGGTTGGTGCCGCGGATGCACAGCCAGACGATCGTGTTCGACAACGAGCCGGAGCCGCCACGCCCGTTCGGCTATAAAATGGCTTGGCTTGCCATCAAGACCGAAAATACAAACGAGCTGATTGAAGCGCTGGAACTTGAAGACGTGACGGTCTCGAATTGGAATTCGGGGCTTGGAACCGTTTACGATGAGATTCTCGGTGAGTCGCATGTCTTCGTTTCGCCACCGGTAAACGGCTGGACGTTCGTTATCGGGTTGCCGCTGCCGCATCCCGTCAACAAGGTTTTCGTCGACAAGCTTACACCGCTTCTCTTGACGCTCGTCAGCCGCTTTCCCGATGTGCAGTATTACTTCACCTATCCGCTGATCGATTTTTTTGCCTGGGCACGGGCGAGCGACGGCCAACTCGTTCGGGCATTTGCGGTTGGCGATGAAGGCATCGTCTGGAACAAGGGCCGGGCGACGCGGGAAGAGCGCGCCCTGGGGCTCAAGTTGTTCGAACTGCGCGGCGTGCGAGGCCGCAAGGGCGATGCGGGCGGCGAGATCGTCCTCTACCCGACAGAGGATCACGTTTTGAAGGTGGCGCGTGGCTGGAGTGTCGACCCGAGCAGGCTTACGGAAAAGTCGGCTCCCCCCGGACTTGGTTACATCGCTCGCGCGCCGATGCGCTGGCGTACCGAGAGATCACGGCGACAGGCGGCCTGATCGGGAAGCCGCGCGCCGCTGGTAATGACTGCAGAATTTGCTTCACGAGTGAACACAATAAAACGGCCCGTCGGAAAAACGGGCCGTTTTTGTTTGGCTGCGAGACCAGCCATGCCGGGGGACTGACTTTAGGTATTTGTGGCTTAAGGCAATCTGGCTCGACGTCGAGGCGATTACGCCGCGACCGACCATGACGTTGTTTGAGTCGTACTGCGGTTGCGGGCCGGCAGGTTCAATATGACCGCTGAGGGGCGGGCATTTATGCGTGCCATTCGGTTTGCAGACGGCCGCTGCCATGACGGCTGGACTTTGATTGTCCGCTTAGCGCTTTGCTTCTGCGCAGAACGCTTCGGCATTTGTTTTTCCCGAAGGCCGGTGCGGCGGTTAGTTTTGCGTACTCCATGCAGCAGTGGCGTATTGAGCCTTGCGACACTGCACAGCCTTGCAGGCAGGTAATAGTTGACCGCGGCAACTTCGTCGTGGGTCAGCTGTCCAACATCGTTTCCGAGGATGGGCCCGTGATCTGCAACATTTGTACTTTGGTCAGCGAAATTAATTTCTGCTTGATTGGCCTCAGCCGTAACCGGCTGGCGACTGTCGGGCAAAGACCCGGCTGGGCCGGCATGAACCGGCAAAGGCGCTGTCGCGAAAATCGAAGCAACAAACGCAATCATGCGCGTAAAAAAACCACGCTTACTTGTAGGCATTACGATCCACCCAATCAGATTGCCAACTAGAACTTGTCTTCGGAATTCAGACTGGCATGCGGGTGTTAACGAGCCTTGAATCGATGGAGCCAATTGGCACGAAAAGCGTGGTTTTTGCGTCCAAATCGCCAATAAACTCGCGTTGCTGGTGAGCTTCGAGCGCAATTTCGATACGCTCAGGCGACGGATGTTTGTTCGCGTCCAAGTCCGCGAGAGTTTATCCGCTCGCGTCGTATTTCCGGGGTAACAACCGCCTGATTGGTAGAGTCTACCGACTTTGGTGGTTACGGCAGGTCATTTGACGGCAAGGTGACCGTGATCGGTTCGATGGCCGTCGACCATCCGGTCTCAGCTATCGGCTTGGCTTTGTCTTCGCGGCCTGGTGCGGGTACTTCGGCCAGCAGATCGCGATTGGGAGGGCAATTCGATGAGTTGACTTCACCTGAAACGGAATCGCGGACGAAGGTGGAGCAACGCTCGGTGTCGGCGGCTGGCGGGGCGGGGTAGCGTCCCGAAACGGTGGCCGCGCTCTTGATCGCCGCAGGCGAGGTTTGGTGGGGTATTTCCCCTGCCGGATTTGTGCCGGAAGGTTGGGCGATTGCCCCTGTCGTGATCGAACCGGTTGTGATCGACCCCGTGTCAGCCGGGCGATCTGACGATGACCGATAAGTGCTATTGGTTGCAGTCAACGGTGGCGGAGGGCTTGCGGCGACACTGCGCGGTCCGCTGAACAGCGCAGTGCTTACAAGGTTCCAGAAGCCGACTGTATGCCAAAACGCAACCCCTAGAACGAAGCCCGTGATGCCGTATGACAAGGCTGGGAGAACGCCGGTTCTGGGTCTGGCGCGTTTTTTGAGGCCATTTTTTTCGCCGGGTTCGTGAACGGGATCTGGCGTGCCCGGCAACAGCGGTCGTGCGGATGCCGTTGGCCTTGCCTGGTCGATTGGGTGGTTTGCGTCCGAATGCATCGCTGCGTCCTTGAACCTTCGAGGCGTTTGAAAGAATCGCTTTCGAAGAGTCTCCGGTTCAGGCGGCGTGCAGGCAAGGGCTGGAAAGCCTCAGTTGGATGCTACGTGAGGTCTGTCCACATAGGCTCGTATTGCACAAATCCCGACGGGCACGGTTCATGCCGCACTGGCATGCGGGTTCGGGGATCACCCCAACCACTTTCCTTGGGCTACCACGGGACAGGACTGCGTCGCAGAAAGAGCGTTTAAGGGCAATCGGCCTGCGGGATTAGCGCACCGGGGGCACGAACATTGAACGTGCGTTGCAAAGCCGGCGCTGGTTCTCGTTCCGGCCGCAGGGCTGGAACTCTCCGTTTCGCGCAAAACAGATGCGGATTTCGCGAAGGCGGTTGCCAGGGCCGCCGCATGAGACGGCAAGCATGTCAGGGCGCATCTGCGGGTTGTCGGCGATGAACTCTTCCATGAGCTTTTCAGGCGAAACCATCTGGGCTTTGACGGGTTCGACGTAGCGTTCTGGAATCTTGATCTTGTCGAACAGGATACGCGACAGCTTGTAGTACCCGTCCGGATCGAGCCCCGAGCATGTGCCATGTTTTTTGTATTCGTGGATGACGAGTTTCGGGCTCGGCATGATGTCGAGCATTTCGTTGATCAGCTTGCGCGGAACGAATGGGCGATCGCGCGTCCAGCAACGGTCTGGGTAGCCGCGTGTGTATTGCGGCCAAAGGCCATGCAACACAAACGCAAAGGGCCGGGTGCGTTTGACGTCGCACTGCGGGTCGGTCTTGCCGCGGGGAAGAGAGGCGCAGTGTGTCGGGCTCCAGGACAAGACGAGTGAGTAGTAATCGAATTGTCCGGCGACATGTTTTCGCCCGCCCTTCTGCTTGGAATAGCGGTTGTTTTCATAGGTGTTGCGCTGGGCCGAGGCATCATTGGGGATGACGAGCATGCCGGCGGTGAACGCCATGGCCGCCACTAACGCAAGTGCTGCCCGAACAATCAGGCTGAAGGGGATTGCTCGCTGATATGTGGCCGTCATGTTCTGGATGCGTCCTTGGGTAGTTATACGGAATTGCCTGCTGACCGGCCTGGCATCGTTGGCTGTCCCGGCCCGAGATCATCCGTTGGCGGAAGGAGGACAATCATGCCGGGCGAAATGAGGCAAGGCAAGGGCCAGCCGATTGGCTGGTTGCCGTTTCAGTTGGTGGGTTCAGGGTTGCGCCAGCCTTGCCAGTATGCGTGCCCAACTGCGAGCGCCCTTCTTGAATGATTTGAGATTGTATTTCTCGTTGGGCGCGTGGATGCGATCGTCTTCGAGGCCGTAGCCGATCAGCAGGCTGTCCATGCCGAGCGCGTTCTTGAAAGAAGTGACGATCGGAATGGAAGCGCCGCAACCCATTAGGACGGCAGGCTTGCCCCACTCATCGGTCAGGGCCTGAGCCGCGGCCTGAACGTGCGGGGCACTGGTGTCGAAGGCGACGCCCGTTGAGCCGTGGCCACCTTTGAATTCAGCCGAGCAGTCGGGCGGGAGGTTGGCCAAGACGTGCGCCTTGATGGAGCTAACGATTGCGTTGGGGTTCTGGCCGGGCACGAGGCGGCAGGTGATTTTGGCGGAGGCTTGAGCGGGAACGATGGTTTTAGAGCCGACGCCCTGATAGCCGCCGGTGATGCCGTTGAACTCAAGCGTCGGGCGGGACCAGAGTTGCTCCAATGCGGAGTAGCGCGTTTCGCCAGCCGGTGTGTTGAGGCCTACGCTTCCAAGGAACTTTGCAGGGTCGAAGTCGATCTCGGCCCACTGGCGGACCTGTTTAGCCGATGGCTTGGTCACGCCGTCGTAGAAGCCTGGAATGCTGATGCGGCCCTTGGCGTCATGCATGCCCGCTAAGATGTGGGTGAGAACGCGGATCGGGTTGACGGCTGGACCGCCGTAAAGTCCGGAATGCAGATCGCGGTCGGCACCCTTGATGATGACTTCGACGCCTGCCAATCCGCGCAGCAGCGTAGTGATTGCTGGGGTGTCCCTGTCCCATTG
>CAYGRH010000217.1:0-5964 GCA_964352165.1 uncultured Hyphomicrobiaceae bacterium
GCCCGGTTCCGATGTTGCCCGGCAGCGCGGAATTCACGCGCCGCATTTCCACATGCCTGCCAAAGCGCATCGACCACGCCGCCCACTGGCTTGAGACACTGGCTTTTGCCAACGCAGCGGCCGACGAAACCTTTGCCCTATGGCTGAGCGAGCACCACGCCAGTGGCCTCAGTGCCCCACCAGAAAGGGTTTTTGCAATCCTCGCAGCCTACGCATGGCACTCGAATTCGCATAGCCCGGCATCAGGCGACTTCATCGTCGCGCCCTGGCGAACGGAAATGGCCTTCGACACGGCTATCTGCGCGGCCAAAAGCTGGTGGAACCGGCTTCACCTCGTCTTGCAGATCCGCGAGAACACTCTGGGCGATTCATGGCTGGAGCCGGGAAACTCATCAGGTTTTTCCATCGTCCCCCTGACCTCGCCGCAGGACATTTTGGCAGAAGCCCTCGAAATGCAGAATTGTTGCGATCAGTACGCGGACAAGCTAGCCCACGATCGCTGCCGTCTGTTTTCGATCCGGCAGGGAAACACCCCCGTTGCGACAATGGAAATCGGCCAGCACCCCCGAGAAGCTGGCGTCTTGACGATCACGCAGTTGAAATCCAAACACAACATGCCTGCTTCTGCCACAGTCTGGCAGGCAGCCTATGCCTGGCTTGCCCAACAGTCTGGTATCAAGCGGTTACCTCCGGTTTTCGCCACCGCGCATCCACTCGACAAAGAGCTTTGGACACACCTGATGCAGCCTTATCGAACCCAGACCGGCGGCGCGCCATGGCTCCCCGACAACCCAAACCTGGCCGCGTTCACACGGTTGGACTTTGAATTGTCCGAGCTTTCGCGCCGCGCCGGCATCGTCTCCTGGTTGTTCTCATGATCGACGCAATTGCCGTGGCCTGGTTCCTGATCCTTGCGATCGCCTATGAGGTGATCAGCCAACACCCGCGCTGCCTCCCCCACAACATCGCCGGCGGAATGCAGCAGCAGCGAAAAGCATGGATGCGGGAAATGGCTGGCCGCGACGTACGCATCGTCGATGCCCAGTTGATGGCATCGTTGAGCCAGGCGAATGCCTTCTTCGCATCAACCAGCGCGCTGGCCGTAGGCGGCCTGGCGACCTTGCTGGGTTCGGATGAAAAAGTCCGCGCGGTCATCGGTCAAATCCCCTACGCCGCCCAACCCTCCGCATTTCTGGTGGAACTCAAGATCCTCTGCCTTATGGCAATCCTGATCTATGCCTTCTTCAAGTTCGCCTGGGCCTACCGGTTATCGCACTTCACCGTCATCCTGCTGGGCGCAACCCCCAGCCACGATGCACCCGACGCCGAAGCCAGGATCAACCATGCCGACCGCGTTTCAAAGCTCCTCGGACTGGCCGCCGAACACGCAAACAGCGGTCTGCGCGCGCTGTACTATGTCATCGCTGCACTCTTATGGTTCTTCCACCCTGCAGCTTTCATGATCTCAATGGCAGCGGTCATCACCCTGCTTGCCCGCAGAGACTTCTTTTCCAGGTCCCGCCGTATCATTGCCGGCATTCCAAGCGACTAACCGGATCAATCCACGCCGGCGAAATAGGAGAGACGAAAAAAGCTCGCTGTGGGGCCAAACATATTCAGTTGGCAAAAATCAGATCAGGACTCGCCATCTTTAGATCTGCGAAGTTCACGCGGCGACATGCCAAACCATCGCCGGCATGCCCGCGTGAAAGCACTCTGATCCGAATATCCAAGATCGTAGGCGATTTGCATAAGTGGCCGATCTGTATTCTGAATTAGGCGGCGCCCAATTGCCGACCTTGTCTCATTCAGAACCGCTTCGAAGGAAGTGCCGGCATTTTCAAGCTGCCATTGCAATGTTCGCGACGGCACGTTGAGCGCTTTCGCAATTTCATCGAGATTGGCCGTCCCTTCTTTTAGCCGGGCCGCGATTTCATTCCTGGTGCCTTCCACAATATCGCCGTCGAGCTTGAGTTCGGACAGCCAGCGCTTTGCCAGATCCCCAAGCACGGCAAACATCACTGGGTCCGCATTGGGCATCGGCAAAGCCAAACTCGCCTGATCGAAAATCAAAACATTTCTCGGACAACCGAATTTAACACGCTCACCGAAAACGGACCTGATCGCCTCCCGAAGTTCATGCTGATCTGGTTGCGGCGCGCGACGCTCGAATTCAACTGCGAGCGGACGCCAATCGCCGCCAAGCGCCAGCCGCAAGCGGGCAACAACCGCAGCACCCATGAACTCCGTCAGATGAGAGTGCGGCAGTAATACCGCGTCCGGCAGGCGCCAATGCGCATAGCTGATGCCATCGCGTTCGGCGTATCCCGCTTCGATGCCCGTCATGAAGGTCGGGAGATACCCACCAAACACCTGCATCGCTTGGCGAGCGGTATCAGCGCTAAGCACGAGGCCGCCCAACAATCCTGAACCACCGGGATTGAACGCAAGGGCTGCATTAATTCCGAAGGCAGGGTCATCGACTTCCCGCGCCGCAGCCTCAAAAACCCTATTCACACTGTCGAGCAGAACCAATGTGAGTGGATTGTCTGCGGTTTCCTCACTGAGGCCAGCCATAGCGAGAAGGCGATTGTAATCCGCTCCCCGACTGACTACGTAGTTTTTCACACCAATAAGTAGTGCCGAGCGGACTTTCGCGTTATCTCGGCGCATTCATCACCTCAGAAAATATTTTGGGTCGCAATAACGTGATCGGTGATACGCGAACTTTTTCGCCGCAAGGTCAATTATCACGGGTGTAGTGTCAAGAAAGCCCGACCCTTGCAGCGTATTACTCTGCATCCAGAATGTTCGAGAGTGCCCAACAACGCTTCGTCTCATCCAGACGGAAATCAAAGCGTCGAATTTGCACGAAGTGTCACTCCATCGAAGCCCGCACCTCGATATTTCAGGCGGGGCAAACCGGCTCAAGATCCTAATTCCGGCAGAACGGTTTTAGTCGGCAAGTCACTGATAACAGAGACCGTCTTCACAACGGAAGGTATACGCATAGATGTCGATTCTGTCCGAGGAACAGTTGCCCGAGGAGCAATTCACTGAACGTTCCGCACTCCATTTGCTGCATCGCGCGGGACAATGCGCCGACGAACTGTTTGCGCTTAACGCCGCCAATACGGATCTGACGCCGCGTCAATTCGAGGTACTCCGGTCCGTCAGTCTACTGGAAGAACCAAGCCAGACGGCACTGGTCGAGCGCACCGGCATTGACCGCTCCACACTGGCTGACATTGTTCGCCGCTTGGTCGAGCGCGGCCTGCTGCAGCGCCGCCGCACGCGCAAGGATGCTCGCATGTACGCAGTCCGGTTGACCGATGCTGGCGCGAAAGCATTGGAACAGATTATGCCGGCAGTCGACAGCACCAACCGGCGCTTGTTGTCCACACTTCCAGCCGAGGACCGTCAGGCATTCGTCGCAGCCCTGTCGCGCATCGTCAACGCCATAGGCCCTATCAGCAGCGCGCGCACATCAAACACGCGCTGAGCCTGCCAACTTGACCTCGCGTCTATCGCGCCCCAGGCATCGGCACGCTCCGAAACGGAGCCCGCCTGCCTCTGATACGCCGATCTTCACCGGTTCGGCGACGCCCGCTCAATGATGGCCGTGGTGTCTGCCCAATCGACCCCCTGCCCATAGGTTTGGCGTGAAATACTGCCCATCCGCGTTGCTATAAACGCATCGGCTACAGCCGTTGGTGCATGAGCGCGCAGGATCGTTCCTGCCGCCAGCACTGCAAGTCCTTCGACCAGCGCGCGGGCGCGGACATCGAGCATGCGCGGATCGTGCAGAATTTTTTCAACTCGCAGATGCGCTGCCTTCAGGTGGGGATCATCCCCGGCCGCCGCGCCAAGCTCCTCCATCACCATCTCCAGCGACTCCGGCTCATGACGCAGAACCCGCAGAAGATCGAGCGCAAGGACGTTGCCCGCGCCTTCCCAGATCGCGTTGACCGGAACCTCCCGGTAAACTCGAGGCATCATGCCGTCTTCGATGAAGCCATTGCCACCAAGGCATTCCATCGCCTCTGCGACAAGGCCGGGTGCGATCTTGCAGACCCAGTACTTTGTCACCGGCGTCATGACACGGTTCCAACTCGCAGCCCTCGGGTCCTGCGCTCGATCGAACGCACGCGCCAAACGGAATGAAAGCGCAGTCGCGGCCTCCACATCGAGCGCCATGTCGGCCAGCACCTGGATCATCAACGGTTGATCGATCAATGTGCGCTCAAACACCGAACGGTATTCCGCATGGTGAATGGCAAGCGCCAGCGCCAGCCGCATTTGGGCCGCAGACGCCACTGCACAGTCCAGCCGGGTATACGTCACCATCCGCATGATTGCCGCGACGCCAGAGCCTTCCTCACCAATCAACAAGCCATGAGCATTGACGAGTTCGGCTTCAGCCGTTGCATTCGAGCGGTTGCCGAGCTTGTCCTTCAACCGCTGCAACCGGATGCCGTTAAGTTTCCCGTCAGGCCGGTAGCGCGGCACCAGGAAACACGACAACCCGCCGGGTGCCTGCGCCAGCATGAAAAACGCATCCGACATCGGTGCCGACAAAAACCACTTGTGACCTGTCAGCCGGTAATGTCCGCCGCTACCACCGCCAGCCTCGGGCACGGCCTCGGTTGTATTGGCGCGCACGTCGGTGCCGCCCTGCTTTTCGGTCATGCCCATGCCGATGGTAACCGACTGCTTTTCTTCGATGGGTGCGCAACGTGGATCATAGCTGCGCGACAACAGCTTCGGCAGCCACGCCTCCGCGACGTCCGCCTGCAACTGCAGCGCGGGAACGCTTGCGTGCGTCATAGTGATCGGGCAGCAGTGCCCCGCTTCGCCTTGTCCGGCCAGAAAGAACCCTGCCGCCCGTGCGACCTGCGTGCCGGCAACGGCAGCGCCACCCGCCGAGCCCAGGTGCAACCAAGACGCGCAGTTGAGGCCTTCCGAAAAACTCGTCTCCATCAGGACGTGATATGCAGGATGAAAATCGACCCGGTCGATCCGGCGGCCCTTGGCATCGAACGCGCGCAGTTCCGGCGGATGGCGGTTCGCCAGCCAGCCACGCTCGAAGCTTTCCGCACTGCCTGCCTGCAGCCCCGCCGCAATGAGGCTCTTGATCGATGCGCCACCACCTTCGCGTTGCACAGCTTCCTGCAACGCCCGGTCGGACGTGAACAAATTGACGTCCTCGAAGGCTGGCGCCTGGTTGAACACCTCGTGAGTTGAAAACGGCTGCGGCATCTAAGATCGCCTTGGCTTTTGTTTCACTGGACGGGCGCCGGCAGTTGGAAGAAGCGCCTCAATAGTCAGCTTCGTCCCAGTCACAAGGATCAAGCCGGACAACGCTTCGCAAGCCCCTTGCACGAATTCACCCGGCATCCGCGCGCAACTTCAAACTCTAGCCTGCGAGCCTGGGCTCGATATATGCACCACATAAGGCCAACATTCGGCACGCAACGCGGCCCGCGGGTATCAAGGCTTGATCAGGCAGGCAAGAACGCCGCCAAGTACGCCTCTTCGCAAGGCTAAATTAAGCACGCGCGAGCTTCTCCCCGAATTCCTCAGCTCACCCCGACATCATCTGTTGCCGTAACTGCGACTTACCCGTATAGACACGACTTTAATGACAGCAATCGCAAAATCCTCCGCCGCCGCGTTTCCGCACCGCAGCCTGCTCTCCTGTGAGCAGCTTACGGCACCGGAGATATCGCACCTGCTTGAGCTGGCCAACGAGGCCGCCGATCGCAACCGTCATCCCGGCAAGCGCCGCGATACACTCGACGGACGCACGCTCATAAACCTGTTTTTCGAAGCCTCCACCCGGACGCAGGCCTCCTTCGAAATGGCCGGCAGACGCCTGGGCGCTGACGTCATGAACATGAACGTCTCCACCTCTTCGGTGCAAAAGGGCGAAACGCTGATCGACACCGCCAGCACACTCAACGC
>CAYGRH010000218.1:0-5944 GCA_964352165.1 uncultured Hyphomicrobiaceae bacterium
ACTTTGGCCATTCGTCTCAATTCCTTCTTGTTGCGGCGAACCGGTCGGGCCCAGTATTCCCGGCACCCGTAGCGCGGCGTCCTCGTCTCCAGTCGGCGTTACGGATCTAGGAGCGAAAATGCTGCCGGTCCCCTGAAGTCAAATAATATGGTGTGGGCCTTATATAGGCAGGACTTGGAGCCGCGCAACGGCTGGACCACAACTGGATGTGTTCAAAAGTGAATAGAGCCGCTTCTACAACGCCTGATCGGCGTAGCGAACAGGAATCCGGGGCCTTGGTCGAGGGGTTCAGGTTGCTTGCGGGCTACTTCGATGCTGATGCGCAGGGTCAACTTGCAGCCGAAGTGCGCGAAATCATGGCTGTTGCGCCGCTTTTTACACCGAAGATGCCACGTTCAGGCAAACCTTTCAGTGTGCAAATGACCAACGCCGGTGCGCTCGGTTGGGTGTCTGATGCCAGCGGATACCGATATCAAGCGGTGCATCCGGTAACAGGACTGCCCTGGCCGCCCATCCCTGGCATCCTTGAACGACTGTGGCGTGATGTCGCCGATGTGCCATGTGCTCCCGAGGCGTGTCTGGTTAATTTTTATGATGCCGGTGCGAAGCTCGGCAGCCACAAGGACGCCGATGAAGAGGACATGCGCGTGCCGGTCGTTTCGGTCTCACTGGGCGCTGATGCGGTGTTTCACATCGGCGGGTTGAAACGTGCGGATCCCAAGGTGCGCATGACGTTGAGGTCCGGCGATGTCGTCGTTATGGGAGGACTGTCGCGGTGCGCCTATCACGGAATCGACCGTATCAAGGCGGGAGGTAGCCGTTTATTTCACGGTGAAGGGCGGATTAACCTGACCCTGCGCAGGGTTACGAACTTCGATGACCCGGCGATTGACCCGCCGTAGAGTTTTTTGCCGGATTAGCCTTGATTGGTCTTAGGTCCTGGCTCGTTTGACGGTCAGCCTTGCGCGCGACATAAGACGGGGGTCTGATATTGGCTATCCGTCAATTTTTCTAAGGTAAGCGACGATGCTTCGCCAAATGCGCGAGTTTGCCGAAATGCTGGTGTTGGCGTTTGGCTTCGCATTTCTGTTTCAAACGGCTGCGTTCGCGACGTTCTACATCCCTTCTGAGAGCATGGTTCCGACGTTGCAGGTGGGGGACCGGTTGACGGTGGCGAAATACGCGTACGGCTGGAGCCGGCATTCGCTTCCCTATGACCTGCAGCTTCCAGACTCCGTGGATGGGCGGATCATGGCGCGCGAGCCTGAACGCGGAGACATTGTCGTATTCATGCACCCCATCACAGGCGAGCGCATGATCAAGCGGCTGATCGGGCTTCCCGGCGACCGGCTCGCGTTGGAAAACGGACGGCTGGTCCTGAACGGTGCGCTCGTCGAGCGGCGGCCGGTCCGCAAATACCGCTATCGCGAGTATGGCGGGAACGTTGTCGAGGTGCGCGAGTTTGCAGAAGTCCTGCCGGGCGGCGTGATCCACCCCATCCTTGAGCGCGCACGATTTGGCAGCAATCGCAGCCTTGCCGAAGTGACGGTGCCTGAAGGGCATTACTTCATGATGGGTGATAACCGCGACAATTCAGCAGACAGCCGGTCCCCATCGATGGGGTTTGTGCCGGGCGCCAACCTCGTTGGCCGCGCCGAGGCGATCCTGTACTCGCTTTACGAGTGCAAGGCCGAACCCGGAGCCATGTGCGCGGACAAGCGGTTCTTATCGCCGTTGATTTGATCACGTGTTCCTGGGCCGATCAGTGGAATGCCCGGGAGCATATCGTCCGAATTCACCTTTGCGGCGTGCTTCCGGAAACCTCAGCCTTTGGGTGACTCGCCAGCAGTCGGCGCGTCTTCACCAGCGGTGTTCTCGTTGGCTGCGGAACCGCTCGCCTGCTCGGACTTTGCAGAGCTGGCGTCGCTGCCGGGCTGTTTTGCAACATGTTCGTATTCAGATTGCGCGGGCTCTGATCCTTGGTCGGGGTTGGCTACGGGTGCTGTTTCGCCCTGCTTTGTCTTCGCCGCTTTTGGTCCGCCTTTGGCAACGACGACCATGGCTGGCCGCAGAACGCGGTCCTCGATGACGTAGCCGGCCTGGAAGACCTGAAGAACCGTACCGGACGGGACACTTGGGTCCTGCTGTTCCATCATGGCCTGATGCAGGTGAGGGTCGAATATGTCGCCCTTGGGCGTCAGGCGTCTGACCTTGTGGCGCTCCAGCACGTTAAGGAACTCGCGCTCCGTCATTGTGAAGCCTTCCAGCAGCCCCTTGATGACCGGACTTTCTTCCGCCGCATCGGCTGGGATGGAAGACATTGCGCGGTCGAAATTGTCGGCGACTGAGACGACGTCGCGGGCAAATTTCGTGATCGCGTATTTGGCTGTTTCCTCGCGCTCGCGCTCCAGCCTGCGGTGAAGGTTCTGGTTTTCGGCGTGGGCGCGAAGCAGCCTGGCGGTCAGGTCTTCGATCTGGCTCTTCAAGGTTTCGTTTTCTGCAACCAGTTCGTTGGCGAATGCGTCGAGTTCGTCGTCTGCCAATGGGGTTTCGGAATCGATCGTCATGTCGAGCGGGTCACTTGGCGCGGCAGCGTTGGCATCTGGAGATGCGCCAGGGCCTCTGCCCTTGGTTTCGGGGTTCGTGCTTGGCGAGTCTTCAGACGAGCCCGAGCGCTTGGTGTCGTCGGTCATCGTTGCTCCATTCGTGAGTCGAAATTTCTTTTTTGTCTCGCGGTCCGGTCGATCCGGCAGTGCAGCGGTTCGGACTTTGCGTGCTCCGATCGCTTGCCTGAGACGTTCGTGCTCTCGATATCAGCCTGATAGGCATGAAATCAAGTCAACACCCGGCCGATCAGCTTTGCGGTGTAGTCGACCATAGGGATGATGCGGGCATAGTTGAGCCGCGTCGGGCCGATGATCCCCAGAACGCCGACGACCTTGCGCTGGTCATCGTGAAACGGGGCCACGATCAGCGACGACCCTGACAGCGAAAACAGCTTGTTTTCTGACCCAATAAAGATGCGCACGCCCTCGGCATCTTCGGCAAGGTCGAGAATCTGGACGAACTCGCGCTTCGATTCCAGGTCGTCGAACAGTTTCCGGATGCGGTCGAGGTCTTCGACAGCCGTCAGGTCCTTCAGCAGGTTGGACTGCCCCCGCACGATCAGGCTTTTGCGGTCATCAACGCTGCCGGACCACTGGGCCATGCCTGCCTCGATGACCTTTTTGGTCAACGTATCGAGTTCGGCGCGGGCAGCTGCCATGTCTGCTTCGATACGTTCGCGCGCTTCTCTCATGCTCAGCCCGCCTATGTGGCGGTTGAGGTAGTTGCCGGCCTCGATCAATGCGCCGGAGGGCAGGCCGGGTGGCAGTTCGATGACGCGGTTTTCGACATGCTGGTTTTCGCCGACTATGACGACAAGCGCGCGATTGGGATCGAGCGGCACGAACTCGATGTGCTTGAGGCGTTCGACCTGCTTTTCGGCCAATACGACGCCTGCGCAATGCGACAGGCCGGAAATCATTTCGCTGGCTTCGTTGAGAACCTGATCGAGGGACTTACGTTCCTTGACGGCCAACTGGGCTTCGATCAGGCGCCGTTCGTCTTCGCTCAGGTCACCGACTTCGAGAAGACCGTCGACGAACAGCCGCAAGCCGTTCTGCGTCGGCAGCCTGCCCGCTGAGGTGTGCGGGGCTGCAATCAGGCCGAGCTCTTCCAGGTCAGACATGACATTGCGGATGGAAGCAGGCGATAGCGCCATCGGCAGGACGCGGGCAAGATTGCGCGAACCGACCGGGTCGCCGGTCGACAGGTAACTCTCGACAATCTGGCGCAGGATGGTGCGCGAGCGTTCGTCGAGTTCGAGCAAGCTCTTGATTTTGTTGTCGCCTATGGGGTGCATCCGTTATTCGAACCGTTGAAAGGATATCGTCCTATGAAGCTGGGCATGGTTGGCCAGTCCGGAGAGGTTGGTTTCCAACGTGGCAGCTAAGAAGACAGACCATGTTTCGTCAAACCTAGCCACTGCCGTCAGATCTGGCCAATGCTGTTAGGTGTTGAATGCTGGGTTGGGCTCCCGTAGGTTCCAGCCAAATCCGATCTCCAGGCCGTTCGTAAGCTGCCAGATTGTCGTTCGGGGGGCCAATCCCCGCCAACAAGCGGCTGGCCCGCATTCTGGCCGTTTGGTCGGCTACGCCTCTGAGATATCGAAGTCCGCCTGGCCCGTATCAAGGCCAACTCGACAATTCCATTACAGCAAGTGAGCTCCACTACATGCGCCCTTCAAACCGTAAGCCTGACGAACTGCGCCGCGTCTCAATCGAACGGGCAGTGTCGATGCATGCCGAAGGTTCCTGCCTCATCAAGTTCGGGAATACGCATGTGCTTTGCATGGCGAGCCTGGAGGAGCGGGTGCCTCCGTGGCTTAAGGGGCAGGGCCGCGGCTGGGTAACGGCGGAGTACGCGATGCTGCCGCGGGCGACGAGCACACGAACCCGGCGCGAAGTCACCAAGGGGCAGGCATCGGGCCGGACGCAGGAAATCCAGCGGCTGATCGGTCGCTCTCTGCGTGCCGTTGTCGATCTTGGCAAATTGGGTGAACGCCAGATTTCGGTCGATTGCGATGTCATCCAGGCCGACGGCGGAACGCGGACGGCAGCGATCACTGGCGCGTGGGTGGCGCTTTACGACTGCATCCAGTGGATGAAGGTTCGCGACATGGTGCGCGACGATGTTCTGCGCGATCATGTGGCAGCCGTTTCGTGCGGGCTCTATAAGGGCAACGCCGTGCTCGACCTCGATTACGCGGAAGATTCAGACGCGGACGCGGATTCAAACTTTGTGATGACAGGTGCCGGCGGCATCGTCGAAGTTCAAGGCACGGCAGAGACAACAGCGTTCAGCCAGGAGCAGTTCGACGAGTTGATGGGTCTTGCACGCAAGGGCATCAGCGAGCTGGTGCAGTTGCAGAAACTGACCGTGGCTTGATGACGGCCGGCTTTTGAAGGCCAAGATCTGTCGTTCTCGGCCTTCACGCCGCGCAGTGAGCCGAAATTCAGGACTGAACAACGTGAGTGAGCAGGGTTTGAGTGATCAGCGTTTGCAGCCCGGCATGCGGCTTGTTGTGGCGAGCCATAACCCCGGCAAAGTCTGGGAGATCAAGCAGCTCATCGTGCCGTTCGGGCTTGATGCGGTGTCGGCAGGCGATCTCGATCTGGATGAGCCGGAAGAAACCGAAACGACGTTTGCAGGCAACGCGCGGTTGAAGGCGGTCGCTGCGGCGGAAGCCTCCGGGCTGCCAGCATTGGCGGATGATTCCGGACTGGAAGTTGCAGCACTGGGGGGCGCTCCGGGGATCTATTCGGCGCGCTGGGCTGGTCCGTCGAAAGATTTTTCTGTTGCGATGGAGAAGGTCGCCAAGGAGCTGACCGAACGTCATGCCTGGGCTGCTCCCGGGCCTGCCGCAAATTTCACGTGCGCCCTGTGTCTCGCTTGGCCTGACGGAAGCCATCAGATTTTCGAGGGCAAGGTTTTTGGCAAACTCGTCTGGCCGCCGCGCGGTGGGAACGGGTTTGGTTATGACCCGATGTTCATTGCCGAGGGTGAAGACCTAACGTTTGGCGAGATGGAGCCTGCGAGGAAGTACGCCAACTCGCATCGCACTCGGGCGTTCGCGATCTTCAAACAAGCCTGCCTGGAAGGTTTGCCGATCGTTGCCGGCGAGGCGGAGGCGGGCCGCGATCACGATGCTTTGTCGGCGGCAGCAGCCAACCTTTCGACGCGGTTGGAGCTGGCTGCCTTCATCGGCCAGTTGCGCGGCGATCTGGAAGCCAACGGGGCCGAGTGGGAAAATGCCGACCTGGCGAGCTTTCTCAATGCGATGCAGGCTTGGGTCCGCGATCACGAAAAGCTCGACGATGAGCCGCGCTGGCGGATGATGGCC
>CAYGRH010000219.1:0-5906 GCA_964352165.1 uncultured Hyphomicrobiaceae bacterium
GTCGCGGGCAAGTGCATCATGCGCATCAAGCGCGCGGACGAAATCGGTGTGCGCGCGTTCGGCTGCCTCCAGGCGCGATACCTGTTCGTTGCGCCGCGCTTCGGCCGTGCGCAGTTTTTCCGTCATCTGCGAGGCCTTCGCAAACGTGTCACGAACCGTTGCGAGCCGGTTCGCCAACTCGGCCTTCGCCGTCGGCTCACTCAAGCTGTCAAGCTTTTCTCTAACCTCTGCGAGCTCGCTACGCTGCCTCGCGGTTTCCTCGGCCACAACCCTGGCGGCTTCCAACTCGGACGTAAGCCGGTCGCGCTCCGCCAACGCCGCAAACAGCGCCCCGCCCTTTTTGGCTCCGCGTGTAGTAACGAGCTGACCGAGTTCACCCTCAAGGGCCCGCCGCACATCCTGCGCCAGCGATCCGCCGGCCACGGCTTCGATCTCACGGTCGACAGCCGCCATGATGAGCGACTTGCCGCTTTTATCGTCGAGTTCAGGGACCGACCCCAGCGCCTGCCCCTGGGCGGTCCATAACAGCGCAAATCGATTGGCGGCTCCCTCACGAATCCCCAACAAGGCATTCGCCTTATCTTCGACATCAGGCCCCTTAGCCACGAGCCGTCCGCCGGTCAGATCGAAAAGCTCCGCACGTTTGCCGCGGCCGAACTGCTTGGTCAGACGCCAGCGCCTTCCGCCAATTTCGAAATCGGCTGCTATCAGCGGCGAACCGCCGCCATAAGGAGTGATGGCCTCAATGCGGCGGTCCTTGGTGGTGTGCTTGAATAGAAATAGCGCTTCAAGCGCGCGATAGATCGTCGACTTGCCAAACTCATTGGAACCGGCCAGCAGATTGAGGCCCGGTGAAATGCCTTCTATCGCAACCGGATCGGAAAAGCGGCCTACATCGGCCAGACGAATGGCTTCCAGCTTCATCGCCCAGCCTCCCGCACAGCTTGCGCATCCCGCGCGGCCTGCGTCAGCGAAACCAACCGGCGCACTGCCATCGCGGCTGTTGCAGCCCGCTCATCTTCGCTATTGGAAGCAATGGCCTGAAGCGCTCGCGCCGTTGCTGCGATTTCACCGCTGGCGCCCAAAACCTCGCTGTCATCAAGGTTGCCCGAGAGCATCACACCGCTGGAATCGAGTCCCAGATAAGCCAGCCGCGCGTCCAGATCCGCGACCCAGCAATCAAAGTCGGCAAACCCTTCGGCCGTCATCGAGCCGGTAACGGAGAGCTTCAACAACAACCGTGACGGCTGTTCGCACAAAGCAAGCAACTTGCGCGACAGCGGCTCCAAGTCATCCAGGCTGGATAAATTTTCATTCGCCTTGGCCCACACGAATTGCGCGGTCTTCACTGGCGTCACGTCAGGCACGCCGCCACCGTCCGGCACTCTGACAACGAGCGCGTATCCAGGCGTGTTGTCGGGAAAACGGTCAGGCTCCGGCGTCCCCGAATACCAGGTCCGCTCGTTGATCTTTGTCATCCCGTGCCAGTCACCCAACGCCAAGTACGACAGCCCCGCCTTTCGCCATCGATCCGGATCGACAGTAATCGAGCTTGTTTCATCAGACCCGAACCCCTGAACAGACCCGTGCGCAAGACCGATCCGAATCACGCCTTCTGGCGTGACGGCAGTGTCCATGCTTGCCGTGGGGTCGTCTGTCAAAGCCCGTGCCGCCACCGGAGCGGGCAACAGGGCGACCTCGCGAGAAAGCATGATCGGTTCTTCACTCAGCGCCGCGATAACGTTGTCGGGAAGCCCCACATGCGCAATCCGCTGCCAGATCCCCCCGGGCCGATGGGGATCGTGATTGCCCGGTAGCAAGACCCAAGTCAGATCCTTGTCGCGGGCCATCCGCGTCAGCGGTTGGCGCAGCGTTCTCAGCGGCAGGGCTTCGGAATCATAGATATCGCCGGCAACAAGAATGTGCGACGCGCCGGCTTTCCGCGCGGCCTCACTGAGAACTTCAATGGCATCGATGCGCGCAGCCTCCAGCCGGCCCGCAAGCCGCTCTTCAAACGACCGGAACGGTTTGCCGATTTGAAAGTCCGCACTGTGAACGAACGCAAATGCCATCGTAGACTACCCCCGGAACATTCCATAGTTCTTATTTTGTTCTCACCCATTGTCAACCCGGATCACGCCAGATTCGCCCACCTTTCAACAGCCTTTCCGTCCACCCGCAAGCGTTCGATAGCCTCTGGCCTTTCAAACGGCGCGCGCAAGCACCCGGCGTGCAATTATGGCTTGCACGCTAGCGCGGTCCTGGGTGACTCTGGCAGCTAAACAGCCTGCCAAAGCCGTGTGTGCGAAGACCGCTCCCGCGCGAAGCCGGAATGCAAAATCTAAATGGGTCAGCTCAAGTGACGACAGCCGATGTTGAAATCGCCGTAATCGGAGCCGGCGTCGTCGGCCTTGCCATTGCCAAATCGCTTTGCGAACGCGGGCACAGCGCGATGGTCCTTGAACGCCATGGACTGATCGGCTCGGAAACGTCCTCGCGCAACTCCGAAGTCATCCACGCCGGCCTGTATTACCCTCAAAGCTCGCTTAAAGCGAAGTTCTGTATCGAAGGCAAACAACGCCTCTACCGCTTTGCTCAAGAAAACGGGGTGCCACACGAACGGTGCGGAAAGCTCTTGGTGGCCACGGCCGAAGACGAAATACCGGCCCTTCATAAGCTCGCAGCAAATGCCGCTGCAAGCGGTGTCAACGACATCGAGATGCTGAACGCAGATGAAGCGCACGCGCTGGAACCAGCTGTGACATGCGTAGCAGGCGCACTATCCCCTTCGACGGGAATTGTCGACAGCCACGCCCTAATGGTTGCTCTCGAAGGCCATATCCTCACGCACGGCGGCGAGGTGGTTCTCAATGCCAACGTCACAGCCGCGCGCCATGACAACAACGGCGGCGTGTTTGAGTTGACCATCACCTCGGGCAATGATGAAACCCAGCTGACGGCAAAACGGCTGATCATCGCATCGGGCCTTGGCGCAACTCAGATTACCGACACACTATTTGCAGGCGAACGCAGCACGTATACGCCGCCGCGCACATACTACGGCAAGGGTCACTACTTCACGCTCTCGGGCAAGCACCCTTTCAAGCGGCTCGTCTATCCCATGCCGTCCGCCGGATGGCTTGGCCTTCACTTGACGATCGACATTGCAGGACAGGTCAAGTTCGGCCCCGACCTCGATTGGCGCGATCATCTCGACTACTCGTTTGAAGACGAAGGCGGTGCCCGCAGGCAGCGCTTCGAAACAACAATCCGGCGCTACTGGCCGGGACTTCCCGATAATGCTCTTCACAACGGCTACGTCGGCATGCGTCCCAAGATCTATGCCGAAGGAAAACCGCCTGCCGACTTCGCCATCCACACCGATAAAGAACACGGTTTGCAGGGACTGATCGCACTTTACGGCATCGAGAGCCCCGGCCTCACCTCATCGCTTGCGATCGGCGAGCACGTCGCCGATCTCATAACGGCAGCCTGATCGGCAACCGGCAATCTCACAAACACCGGTTAGGCGCGTTGTTGTGATAGCAGCGGTTGCGGCAGCGATTGGGATAGGGCGCGCCATAACAACGTTCGCGGCAAATTTTTCGCCAGCGATGGCATGCGTTGCGCCCGCGCCGCTGCACTTTTCTCCAGGTGCAGAACGGCCCGACATGCCGGTGCAATATGCCCGACCACGGCCC
Organism: uncultured Hyphomicrobiaceae bacterium; assembly: GCA_964352165.1. Lineage (GTDB taxonomy): Bacteria > Pseudomonadota > Alphaproteobacteria > Rhizobiales > Hyphomicrobiaceae > CAYGRH01. The sequence goes on from CAYGRH010000219.1 coordinate 3,702, forward strand.
CACCGCTGGATAACGGTGACAACCGTGCGTCTTCTGCACGAGGCTGTCGGCCTGCGATGACAGCGCATCTCCGGCAGCCAGGATGCCGCCCGGCGAGACAGCGAATGCAGGAGCACTCACGCCGACCAATCCAATCGCCAGCAATGCCGCTGCGATAAAGGCAAAAAATCTGCTCGTTTTCATCATCGGTCCCTTCCTTCGCTCGATCCCAATTTGCACGACACTCAAACGTTCCGGCCATCTCGGCCATTACGCTTCAAGATGACATAGGCAAACCCTGCGACCATGAACACGTGATGAATAGGTAAGCTAGGTGTGAGCATTACGGCGCATGCCTCCAGGGCCGTTTAGCGCTTGTCGCCCACCGCCAGCCTGCGCTCGATGTAGGCTGAATACCGGCTCATGCCGAAGCAACAGATCCAGAAGATGAACCCGGCAAACACATAGCCCGTTACCGCCGTCTGCGGCGAAAACCAGTTGGCATCCGACGCCACCGATTGCTGCACGATCCCGAGCAGATCAAAAAGGCCGATTGTCAGCACCAGGCTCGTATCCTTGAACAACGCGATGCACGAGTTGACGATGCCGGGGATGACGAGCTTGAGCGCCTGCGGCAGGACAATCAGTCCCATCTTTTGCGGATAGCTCAAACCCAGCGCATCTGCCGCCTCGTACTGCCCCCGCGGGATGGCCTGCAAACCTCCGCGGATCACCTCGGCAAGATAGGCTCCAGAAAATAGCGCCACTCCGATTAGCGCTCTCAGCAGCTTGTCGAAGGTGACGTTTTCTGGAAGGAACAGCGGCAGCATGACGGATGAGAAAAACAAGACGGTGATGAGCGGCACGCCGCGCACGAACTCGATGAACCCGATCGACAGCCATTTGATGATCGGCAGGTCCGATTGCCTGCCCAGGGCAAGCAGCATCCCGATTGGGAACGAGGCAGCAATTCCAACGCAGGCCACAACGAGCGTGACAAGAAACCCACCCCACATTTCCGTTTCGACAATCGGCAGGCCGAGTGCAGGCGCGCCTGTCAGCAGGAAAAACGCGATCAGCGGGAACACGAAGATCATGTAGATCGCAAGCCACAGCTTGCCCGGCACCTGCGGGATCATCAGCGGCACCAGCCCCGCGAGCGCCAGCGCATAGGTCAGGTTCACGCGCCACAACTCAGGCTCGGGATACCGCCCGTACATGAACAGTTTCATCTTCGCGGTGATGAACGGCCAGCAGGCCCCGCCAGCGCCTGCCTTGCAGTCAACGCCGCTCGATCCCGAATAGACCGCCTTGACGATCGCCCAATCGATGAAGCCTGCAATGACCACGTACGAGACGTAGAGGCCGACAAGAGTAAGCGCAGCATTGGTCCAGGTAGAAAACAGGTTGTCTCTCAGCCACGCATAGCTTCGTGCAGCAAGGCTGCCGCCGACAATTGCCATGGGCCGGGGCCGCGCGGGCGTGGCCGATCCTGATCCGCTCATCGCACGCTCCCCCTCATCTTTCCACCAGCGCCATGCGCTTGTTGAACCAGTTCATCGCAAGCGACGTCAAAAGGCTCAGCGTCAGGTAGACGGCCATCGTCAGGAAGATGACTTCGACGGATTGATTGGTCAGGCTCAGCACAGTGCCCGCAAACACCCCGACGAGATCGGGATAGCCAATTGCTACGGCAAGCGATGAGTTCTTCGTGAGGTTGAGATACTGGTTGGTCAGCGGCGGGATGATGATGCGCATCGCTTGCGGCACGACAACGAGACGCAGCACCTGGTTCTCATGCAGCCCCAAGGCAGCCGCTGCCTCTTTCTGCCCTTTCGACACGCCGAGAATTCCCGCGCGCACGATCTCGGCAATGAACGCCGCCGTATAAAGCGTCAGCCCCAGCAGCAGGGCGACCAGTTCCGGCAGAATCGTCACTCCGCCACTGACGTTGAACTTGCCTGCCGTGGGTACATCGAAAGTGACTGGAAATCCCAACAGCGCGAACACGGCCAGTGGCAACCCAAAGATAAGTCCCAATGCCGGCCACAGCACGACGGGGCGCTGCCCCGTTTCAATTTGAACGCGCGCCGCGCGCCGCCCCAGCCAATAAACACCGGCAACACCGGCTGTAAGCGCCGCCAGGATAAGCCAGCTCCCCTCACCCCAAATCGGGCTCGGCACGCTCAGCCCGCGCAGATTGAGCAGCGAACCGAACGGCAATTC
>CAYGRH010000220.1:0-5902 GCA_964352165.1 uncultured Hyphomicrobiaceae bacterium
CCGCCGAAATCGCAGCCGTCATCGTAGAGCGCGGATTGGGCGGCAAGGATATCGACCTGGCAACGCGCCTCGACCGGTTCCGCTCCGACCGGGGCAAGCGCGCATCCGACATGCGCAGGCTCGCCAAAGCGTGGTCGGATCGGGCCATCTCCTCGATGAGCGAGGAAGGCGACACGAAGCAACATGCCGGTGCGGATGCAGCGACCTCTACCGCTGGGTTGCTGGCTCTTGCCTATCCCGATCGCATCGCCAAGTCACGGGGCAAACCCGGTCACTTCGTGCTGGCTGGAGGGCGTGGCGGGTTCCTCGACGCAACAGGCCCGCTCAGCGCAGCCCCCTACATTGTCGTAGCCGACATGCAGGGCAGCGCGCAGGCAACGCGCATTCTGCTTGCCGCCGAGACCAGCGAAACCGAAGTGTCTGGCATCGCGGCCGATGGCATCGCCGAGGCGGAAACCTTGAGCTTTGATGCTTCCCTGGGTGCCGTTTCGGCCCGGCGCACCCGCAAGCTCGGTGCAATTGTCCTGTCGAGCGAGGCGATCCCCGTCACCGATATGAACGAAGCCGCCGTGCTCCTGGCGAAAGGCATCGCAGCAAAAGGCATCGCACGCCTGCCCTGGTCGAAAGCGCAAGCCCAACTGCGCGCCCGCCTCGCGTTTCTCAGCCGCGTCGAGGCCGCGGATGCAGGAGGTTCAGGCAGCGACTGGCCCGACCTGTCCGATGCCGCTCTCGCCGCGACGGCGCAAGATTGGCTGGCCCCCTTCCTGCAAGGCAAGACACGTGTGAGCGAAGTCAGCGCGGCCGACCTCGCAGCAGCGCTCGATGCTCTCCAGCCTTGGGACATCCGCTCGCGCCTTGAAGCCGAAGCGCCAACACATTTCACCGCCCCCACCGGCAACAGCTTTGCAATCGACTACGACGGTGAACACGCGCCCGCCGTCCACATTCGCGTCCAGGAACTGTTCGGCCTCGCCGTCCATCCAGCCATCGCCGGCGGTCGCCTGCCATTGACGCTGTTCCTGCTGTCGCCAGCGCAACGGCCGATCCAGATCACGCGCGATCTAGCCGGCTTCTGGAAAGGCTCATGGGCAGGCGTGAAATCGGAGATGAAGGGCCGTTATCCCAAACACGTCTGGCCTGACGATCCGGCGACCGCCATGCCAACCGCACGCGCCAAACCAAGGAGCCGCTGACCGCTTCGCCCAAGCCATCGAACTCATGGTATCGGTTGGCAGCATCACGATTCGCGTAAAGCGGGGGCAGACAGATATGAACGGCAGACCCATCGCGGTAATCGGCAAGACGGGCCAGCTCGCCGAAGCGCTGCAACGGCTGGCGGCGGAGCGAGGCACGGCGCTGATCGCAGGCGGACGCCCGCAAGTCGATCTGGTCAGCAACGCCTCGCTGCAAGCCCTTCTCGACAAAACTGAACCGGGCGTTGTGATCAATGCCGCCGCTTACACAGCCGTCGACAAAGCGGAAGACGATCGCGATGCGGCATTTGCATTGAACGCGACCGGCCCAGGCCAGCTTGCCGCGCTCTGTGCAAAAGCCGCAATCCCGCTGATCCACGTCTCGACCGATTACGTCTTCGACGGCACCAAGACCACGCCCTATCTGGTCGGCGATCGAGCCAACCCGAAGAGTGTCTACGGCGCGTCGAAGGCTGCCGGTGAAGAAGCAATCCGCGCAGCTCAGCCGCACCACGCCATTGTGCGGACGGCCTGGGTTTATGGTCAGGCGGGAGGCAATTTCGTCAAGACAATGCTGCGGCTGGGCGCAGAACGCGACGAACTGCGCGTCGTCGCCGATCAGATCGGACAGCCGACCTTCGCCGACGATCTTGCTTCCGGACTGTTGGCCATCGCAGACCGAATGCAGGCCGAACCGCAAGCCTCGCCCGACAGTGAAATCTTTGGCACGTTCCATCTGACCGGAGCAGGCGAGACGAGCTGGCACGGATTTGCGAGCGAGATTTTCCGCCTCGCGCGCGAACACGGGCATAAGACACCGAACGTTTTGCCCATCCCCGCAACCGACTATCCGCTGCCCGCAGCGCGCCCGGCTTATTCCGTTTTGGATTGCTCACGGACGCAATCGGTTTTCGGCATCAATCGGCCCGAATGGACTGCGGCCCTCGCTCGCGCAATACCCGGCATTTTGGCCCGTCCTTGAGATTTAACTGCTTCGAGACGGTGACCGGCACCGCCTCGGCTGGCACAAATTCTCGCTCCCAGTCGCGCCATCCGTCGATGCCGTCTGGATACCAGTAGATCTTCGAGTAGCCGTATCCCGCAGCCCGTTGCACGGCATTCCACCCCATCCAGCAGTCCGACTGGCAATAAATGATCAAGGGCTTATCAAAATTGCCGCCTGTTAGCTGCGCCAGGTTCGACCTGAAAAAGGTGTCGAGCTCAGCACTGATCTGCCCGCGGCCCACATCAGGCAGCCACGTCGAGCCGGGAATATGCCCGTGCCTCTTGGTCAACCGCCACTCGCCGGTCTCCGGATCGTACCCCGCGCCCGTCGACGGCATCACATCGACGAGCAGGGACCGCTTTCCCGGATCGGGTTCATTGACCGTCAGCCGGTCGATATCATCGATCTCGATTTTCGTGCCGCCAGGAACGTCGTTGGGCGTCGCTGCGCGGTAGTGTTCAATCCTGTAGCCCGTCGCCGCATCGTAGAACGGTTCCGGCTTCGCAGCAGTTTCTGCCGCCGAAACACCCCCCGCTCCGATCGACGCTGCCAAAACAAATGAGCAAATCAGGTTGAGGCACCAGCTCACAGCGCCGGGCACGCAACGCGCATTTGTCATCGCACCAAACAACCGCGTCATGGTTGCGCTCCTACGCCCGCTCCCGCCACTGCAAGCGGGCGGATTGCGAGGCCCCAGGGGTAACGGCCGACGCCGATCGACTTGATGGCTTTCAGACGCTCCACATCGATCACGGTTACATCATTGGAAACGCCATTTGTTGTGTAGAGCTTTTTTTCATCCGGAGAGAATTCCAGATGCCAGACCCGCTCGCCCACCAGAATGAATTTTTCGATCTCGTAGGTTTCCGCATTCACCACGGCGACGCGATTTGACGGTCCCAGGGCTACGAAGGCGCGGCTGCCGTCTTTCGTCAGCTTCATGCCGACCGGCTGAATGGTATCTAGCGTCACGCCAGTCACTGGGAACTTCAACACCTTCTCGATCTGCATGGTCGCAACATCGATGATCGAAACCGTACCGCCGATTTCAGATGACACCCACAGCTTCTTGCCGTCGTGCGTGAATTCGGCATGGCGCGGCCTCTGATCGACCAGGATGTTGGCGACGATCTCGAACGTCTCCGTGTCGATGACGTGTGCCATGTTGGTCGTTTCCGACGTCGTCACGGCAAGCTTGTTATCGGGCGAAACAGCCATGCCTTCAGGCTCGATCCCGACATCGACTTGCTTGATCACGCGCCGCGATGCGAGATCGATAATCGTGGTGACTGCGTTGTCTTCATTGGCGATGTAGATGCGCGAATTGTCCGGCGAGACGGCGAATTGTTCGGGATCTTCGCCCGACGGCAAATCATAAAGGTGTTTATCCGTCGCGGCGTCAAAGACCTGGACCGCATCGGAATCGCTGGCGCAAACGAAGAAATGCGCGAAGTCCTTCGAAAACGTAATGCCCCTGGGCCGCATCCCGACTTCGAACTTGCGCACCACTGTTAACGATGTCGCATCAATCACCGAGATGGTGTTGTCCTTCTCGTTGGACACATAGATTTCGTAGGCGGCAATCGTTCTCGACGGCAGGGCCATCACGAGCAATCCAGCAGCAATCGCAAAACTCAAGCGCATTTGTAAAACGGTCCTCACCGGCTGTTGGGTCTGCCGCCAGCCCCGGGCCCCTCCGGAAAAGTCCGGTTCAGGTTCCAGCAGCGAACGACTGTTATCTTTAGCCCTAAGCTAGACAGCACCGCTTCCGACTCGAAGTCGACTAAGGTGCAACCTTGGCTGGCTCGGAGTGCTTGATACGATTTTTCTAAATGCCCGGCGAGATGGTCAACTTCCCGAATTTGGCCATCGCGTCTTGTCCTATTTTACAATTCTACTTGCCGGGCTAAGCGATCTAACATGCTTTTAAATCAAGAACTGGGGACGAAACGTATTCAAGGAGCTTCGCATGTCGAAGATGCGATTATTTACACTTTGCCTGACCTTGGCAGCCATGATGGCTGGCACTGTGGCTCAGGTTTCTGCGCACGGCGATGTCACACCTCAGCCTGTCGAAACCAAGGGCCTTGAGGCGCTTGGCGAAGAGTGGCGCGAGGCCAACCCCTACAGTGGCAACAAGCTTGCCATCGAAATCGGCTCTTCCGGATACAACCAGAACTGCGCCCGCTGCCACGGCTTGCAGGTGATTTCCGGCGGTCTTGCACCAGACTTGCGTTATCTGGAAAAAGGCCCGATTGGCGACGAATGGTACCTTGAGCGCGTGCGCAATGGCGCAACGATCAACGGCATCACCAAAATGCCGGCATTCGAGGGCATCCTAAGCCAGGAAGCCCTGTGGGCAATCCGCGCCTACATCGAATCCCTGTACGATGAAAGCTGATGCATCTCATCGCGCAATCCAAGAAAATGCGGTCGAAAACGCCTGCGGCAACGTCTTTGATGTTGTCGTGGGCTCTGACGCTTGCCCTCGTTCTCGGGCTGTCATCAACCACCTCGGCCGCCCGCCCGCTTGATGACGTTTTGTCCTCAGGCGTCCTCAACGTCATTGTTTACCGCGATAACAAGCCGTATTCGTGGGAAACCGACGGCGGCGAAGTCTTGGGTATTGATGCCGAGATTGCGCGAGCCGTCGCGGGCATTATCAAGGTTAAGGCCAATGTCATCGCACGCAGCGCCGGCGAAGAAGTCGACGATGATCTCCGGTCGAACATCTGGCAGGGCCCGCGCACTGGCGGAATAAAGGGCGACGTGATGATGCACGTCCCGCTCGATCCCGAATTGATAGCCCGCAATAATCTCGTCGCTTTGTCCAATCCCTACTACTTCGAAGAAACCGTCGTCGCCATGGATCCGGTCAAGGTATTAGGCAAGGGCCTGGACGCCTTCAAATCCATGAAGGTCGCCGTTAAGTTTTCCAACGCCGCGCACTATTACCTGGCCTTCGCGAATGAAGGCGCCTATCGCGAAAACGTTAGTCCTTGGATGAACTTCGACGATGCCGCCGCCTACTTCGTGAACGGCGAAGCAGCTGGCCTAGCCGGTCCGCGTTCCGAAGTCGAAGCGGCCTTGGCTGGGCGGGGCGTCAAGGTCGAATACATCGTGCCTGACATCCCAAACACCTTACGCTCCAAGTGGAATGTCGGAACGGCGGTTAACCTCGACAGCCGGGATCTGGGCTATGCCATCGGCAAAGCGCTGCGGACACTGGCTGAACAAGGCGAGATCGCCAAGATTTTCGAGAAACACGGCGCAAGTTATGTTCCGCCGCCAACGCAGTGATCAACGAACTGTGAGAGAGTTACTTTTTCGGTAGCAAACATTATAGTACTCTCCGAAAAACGACGACTCAGCGGAGGGCGCTCGACCGGTAATTCGAGCCGAGCCTCGTTGTGCACACCACCAAAGACACGAATAACGAACCGATAGGATGCCGCGATATGACCTCCACCAAAGCAAGAATTCAGGCGCTGACCGCTGGCCTTGCCTTGGCGGTTTTATCGTCAGGTGCCTTCGCCGCCCCAGGCGATGACCCGCTGCAGTCAGTCATGTGGACGGAAATGAAAGAGAAGTTCTTTGATGGTGCCGAAGTCGTCTTCGATGATCGCGTCAAAGTCTCCGTACCCTCGATTGTTGAAAATCAGGCACAGGTTCCGGTAACGGCAGATGCACGGGCGCTTGAGGG
>CAYGRH010000221.1:0-5858 GCA_964352165.1 uncultured Hyphomicrobiaceae bacterium
GTATACGAGTTCGCCTCGACGATGACATTGCCGACCTTCGCGCCCGCCGTGCCGACGTTTGCCCCCAGATGAGCCGTAGCATTGGTTCCGTGATCCGAGATCGCAATTGCGGCACCGGCCTTGCTGTTGCCCAGCGCCAGCACAGTCGCCTTGACCTTGAAGTCGTTGTCGTTGCGCGCAAACACCACCACATCGCTACCAGTGCCGATGGTCAGGTTCGCGCCGGAATTCACCGCAGCCTTCGTGGAAATATCCGAAGCCCCGTAAGCCACCGCACCATCAATCGTGGTATTGGAACTGGCGAACGTCAAAGCCGTCACATTGAGTGCCGCTTCATTGGTCGCAAATACGCTTAACCCGCCGCCCGCCTTGATCGTCGCGTCATCAAGAACCTCGGTCGTCACAGTGCCGTCGACCTTGCCGAACATGGCGGCTGCTTCCACCAAGCGGCTGGCAGCGATTGTGATCGCGGGCATATTGGCCGTCTGCACACCGCGCGAATTGAGCATGACGGTTCCGCTCGCATCAATATCGGCTGTACCAAGAACGCTGATTGTCGCCGTCGCGTCCGCACCGACGTATCCGCCATTGATGCCAGTCAGCGAACTTTGCAGCGTGGAACCGACGGCAAGAGCAACCCCAGCGGCACTATCGGTATAGGACGAAATCGCAGTCGCCTGAGACGATGCAAAAATATTTCGGCCCTTCAGCTCACCTGCGATATTGATCCGCGTCGTGGCCGATGCTGGCCCCGTAACAACGCTGTCCGTTTGATGCGCGATCAGCGTGATGTCGCCTGCTGAATAAAGCGTGCTCCCGGCATTGAACACGCTGGCATCGAGCCGGGCACCGTCCGCAATATTTATGATCGGTGCTTCAAGCGTTATGTTGCCCGAATCCGCAACGGAAAAACCAAGAACGTTAAGCTTGCGCGTATCGATGACGCCCGTTGCAGTAATCGTGATCGTCTTGCTGGCCTGAATGATGACGTTGGTGTTGCCCATGTTATTGAATAGCCCGGTGAGCACATAGTCTTCCGGATCAATCAACAACGTCCCGGCAAGCCCGGTCTGCGATGACAGGTCGATATTGGCCTGACCGATCGTTACCGTCTTGAGGCCGCTGAGTTCAGCAAACCCGCCGTCACCGCCATCAATGCCAGCGGTCGCCGAGAACATCGCGCCATCGGCAACTTCGAGATGATTGTCGGCTTTGACAATGATCGTTCCGCCGTCAAATACGCGGCCATCGTTCGTCGAAGTCACGACGGCCGTGCCGTCGATCACAATCGTATCCTTGGAGAGAATGTCGATCCGGCCGCCGCTGGCGCTGCCAGCTTTGCGGCGCGCCTTCAACTTGCCGCCAACACGTGCCTTGCCCGCAGCAACGATCTTGATCGACCCGTTTGCGACCTCAATAGCGCCGCCCGACGTCAACCCACTGGAGTTGACGGTCGATGCAAAGGTCGTCGCCTGACGAATGGTCGGGTCAAGCGCGGCACCTGCGCCTGGAATAAAGACGTTCTGACCGAGAAGACGCACACCGTCGGCCGCATTGATGCGGCCATCGATCAGAATATTCCCGTCCGGAGAAACAGGAAAAGCTCCGCTAAGGAGCCGGTCGACATGACTGTTGGAGATATTGCCGCCTGGCCCGATCAGGCTTTCGGTGAATTCCGCGCTCGGCGTCGTAACCGTCAGGCTGCCGACGTTGACGACACCCGAGCTGCCCACGATGAATCCATGCGGGTCCGCAAAGAAGACATTGCCGCCAATTTGGCCATTCTTATAGGAATTCAGCGTCCCATTGATGACCACCGGCGCATCGCGCACGACGTTGACGAGAACGTTGGCCTTATCGGGGACGTGCAGGTTTACGGTATTGCCCTTACCGGTCTCAAACCTGCTGAAAGAATTGAATGCCTTGCCGCCCTGCAACGTGCGCGTACGGATGTCGGTGGTTCGGCCATTGACGTCGATCTGCGTTTGCGTTCGACCGTCTGTGATGATCGTGTTGCCGCCAGCATAGGCCGCATCCAGCATGAACCCTGCCGGAGGCCCGAATACCATCACTTGAACAAGCACATGAACCAGCGCGACACGCCACAGGCGTTGCGTCAAAGTCTTGAATTGCACGAGTTCCACCCTGCGAAAAAAATAAAATGATTCCCCGATGCAACCAGTCGCGGGAAAGAAAGTTTCGGAACTGAATTATTAGGAGTGAAAAACAAACAATACATTTACCAACAGCGCCAATTTGGCTCAATTCGTTTATTATTGTTTTTTTGCAAGCTAATTGTTTACTTCCGTTAAGGCTTGCATGTAAAATGGCAAATACAATGTTTCAAAATATATTCAAAATGAAAAAGAACGACCGAAAGCCGCCACGGAAACGAGAATCTTTCAAGAACGAATCAATTGCCCCTTGCAATCACTTCTCGGCCAACAAGTGGCACCAAACACAAAATGGGCCGCCGGAGTTCTCCGGCAGCCCACTGGATAGGTCTTCGATGATAAGGGCGGAGCGGCTAAGTTGCGCGCGGCCCGAACTCGTCGGTCAGAAAAGCCCCTCGGGAATACGATAGACGTCGGGCTTTTCAGCATCGGCAACGTAAAACAGCATTAGCGACGATGGCGTCAGCACGCGCTGGCTCTCCTCCTTGGCCTGAGTGATCGCGCCCTGCAACATGAGGAGCGTCGTCTGGCCATCCACGTCGCTGCCACGGAACATCAGCAGTCCACCGCTGATCGGCATATTGAGCGCGACGGTTTCCGGCTTGTATCCAGCACTGATGAAGTGCGTCCGCAAAACGTTTGCGTTCGAGAAGAGCTGTTCGGCCGTCATCTTCTCATCGCTCTGCTGCGACCAGACAATGCCGACCTGGATCAGCTTTTTGCTCTCGTAGCCGAACACATAGGAGATTTCTGCCTTGCCCCCGCCCGGCAGAACATCATCGGCCGGGATCGCAAGGATGTTGGTGCGCTCCATCTTGTTGTCTTCCGTACGGATGCCATCACCGCTGACATTGAAGTCTTTCTTGATCGCCTTGCGCACATCGCTCTCGCTCATTCCGAACTTCGCTGAGCGGAAACCCTCGATGTCGATCTGCGGAGCTGATGCTGCTGCGTCCTCGCCGGAACCGGGCGCAGCCGGCGTTTCCACCGCAGCGACTTTCGTTTCGGCCTTGGATGAATTCGCCAATGCGCTGAACACGGCCCCTTGGGCAACAAACGCCGACAAGGCGATGGCGGACGCAAACAGTCCCATTCTGGCATTATGAAGCATTCAATTTGTTCCCCTGATGGGCAGCAGGCATCGTCCGGGCCCGCCGCCAGCCACAAAACCCGCAGCCAATATGCCTGATTCGGTCAAATCCCCCGCCCACCAAACGCGGCAGCCAGGTAACGAATGGCAACTGGGCCGGACCTCGCAGCTCAACTCCCAGGCTCCAGGACCGCAAGCACGGACGACACCTCAGAGCGGGCGAACCAAGGCGTTCACACCAGCAATAGTTGGTATTGCCGAAACCAATCGCGCAAACCCCTTGCGTCTCGCGACAGATGCAAAGAAACTAAGTTAAGGGATGAGGTGTAGGTTGCAGGGCATTGATAAAAATGACTTTTGGACGGAAGGGCATCGCCAGGGAACAGCTTCGCACAGGCCAATCAGCCAACTCCTGCCTTGTCAGGCTGACGGCCGGCACATTGGCATTTGGGCTTGTCGCGACTGCGGCAGTTGGAACTTCACGCGCTGATTCCGGCCAGCCGAAACCTGAAAAACCGCTCAGTGTGTATTGCGTCGCAGGCTGTTCTAACCCACCGCACCCCGAACGCGTATTGACCATGAGACCGTTACCAACTGCCCCTCTATCTATCCCGCGCGCACGCGAAGACGCGATCGTATCAGGAATTGCGTGCCGGCCGGAGCCCTACGGCGGTTGCCGAGGGCTGAGTTACCCAGGCTGGCGCTACTGGAAAGAACCCTACCCCTACAGGGCCGTCATCGAGATTTATCGCCGCGACTAGACCCAGCACCATTATCGCTAGTTGCAGCTTCAATTGACCTGCATCCACAAACTGCCGGCCGCCCGCGCTGCATTCGGTATTTGCGCGTTAAGCGCGCCGATCATTCGTGACGCCACTCAATCACCTTCCTATATTAAGGACATCGCCTCAGGACAGGGCATTGCTTTACCCTTGCGACCACGCGATCCGTCCCATCCTTCCGCTGCCACCAAATGTGTCGGACGGAACCTCAATCCCGCAGCAGATCCGGAAGCCCCATGAGAACCGATACGCCTCGCCCCCTCCGCCTCAAGGACTACACGCCTCCGGCCTACCTTATCGATCACGTCGATCTTGATTTTCAACTCGACGCGAATGCCACGCGCGTTCGTGCCCGACTGAAAATGCGGCCAAATCCGAAAGCGGAGAAAAAGCCTGCCGCCTTGAAACTCGATGGCGAGAATCTCGAACTCAATTCCATTAAACTGGACGGTAAACCGCTCAACGAGACGGACTACATTCTGAGCGAGGAATCGCTCACGATACGAAAGCCACCCACCAAAGCGTTTCGCCTCGAAATAGAAACAACAATAGATCCATCTTCCAACAAGGCACTGCAGGGGCTGTATCTGTCCCGCGGCATCTATTGCACGCAATGCGAAGCGCAAGGCTTCCGCCGCATCACGTACTTCCTTGACCGGCCCGATGTCCTCTCCACTTACAAAGTGCGGATAGAAGCCGACCCCGAGCAGGCTCCCGTCCTGCTTTCAAACGGCAATCCGGTTGAACGAGGCTCGCTGCAGGCCGGCAAGCGCCACTATTCCGTATGGGACGATCCCCACCCCAAACCCTGCTACCTGTTCGCACTCGTTGGAGGCAACCTTGCGCCTGTGGCCTCAAGCCACAAAACGAGCGAAGGCCGGCACGTCGACCTTACGATCTACGTCGAGCACGGAAAGGAAAGCCGGGCGGCCTGGGCCATGGACTCGCTCAAACGATCGATGGTCTGGGATGAGGCGCGCTTTGGCCGCGCCTACGACCTCGACGTCTTCAACATTGTTGCCGTCTCCGACTTCAACATGGGCGCGATGGAAAACAAGGGCCTCAACATCTTCAATGACCGGCTGATCCTGGCGTCTCCCGAAACCGCCACCGACACCATGTTTGAAGCCATCGAAGCCGTCGTTGCGCACGAGTACTTCCACAACTGGACCGGCAACCGCATTACCTGCCGCGACTGGTTCCAGCTCTGCCTGAAAGAAGGCCTGACCGTCTACCGCGACCAGGAGTTCTCTGCCGACGAGCGCTCCGCTGTCGTCCAGCGCATTTCCGATGTCCGCCAGCTTCGCGCACACCAGTTCCCCGAGGACGCAGGCCCCCTTGCCCATCCTGTGAGGCCAGCCAGCTACATAGAGATCAACAACTTCTATACCGCGACCGTATACGAGAAGGGCGCCGAACTCGTGCGGATGATTGCGACCATCCTGGGTGAGAAAAAATTTCGTGCCGGGATCGATCTTTATTTCAAGAAGCACGACGGCGATGCAGCGACAGTCGAAGACTTCGTGGCGTGTTTCGAGGCGGCGGCGAAAACGGACCTGTCGCACTTCATGGCTTGGTACGAACAGTCAGGCACGCCGCAGGTTACGGCCCGGTTCGACTACGACAGCGAGCGGCACACCGCCCGCCTCGACCTTGAACAAGTTAATCCACCGACGCCGGGACAAGCGCGCAAGAAACCAATGCACATCCCCGTAAGGCTGGGCCTCGTAGACGGGCAGGGCGAAGACATGCCGCTGAAACTTCAAACCGGCGAAGAAATAGGCGATGGCATCGTTCATCTGACGAAGCGCG
>CAYGRH010000222.1:0-5803 GCA_964352165.1 uncultured Hyphomicrobiaceae bacterium
GGTTAGAGAAGCGTATTTGATCAGTGTGACCGGTGCGTCGGCATTGCCCCAAGCCATTTCCGGCAGCGGACCGGTCAGCATGACTTCAGCCATTGTCGGGCTGGCGATGATCTGGCGCGGACCGGTATCGCTTGTCGTGGGGCTGTCGGAGAACGGGTTGAAGCCCGGGGTCGGCGCTTTTGGCGTGGATGAGGCGAATGCGCTGGCCGAGCTTGTCGCGTTTGATGGGGCTTGCGGATCAGTCGACAGGCTTTGCGATGTCAGCATGTCAGTGCTGGAGCAGCCCGCGATCGTCAAACCCAGCAATGCGGCAAACAAGGCGAGCGACTTGGCAGGCCGGTGATAGGGCGAAGAAGCCCTTGCCGATTTGTGCGTCAGTCCCGCCACAAGATGCTGCAATGCCCGTATCCCCCAGGTGACCAGTGGAACGGCGGCTCGATCTACGAGCCGCCGCAAGCGCTTTATATCGCACGGTCTTTGATTCGTCCGTTGCTCAGCCCGCGGCCAGCAATGGGTCGATGATCTTTTCAAAATCGGCCAGTGCGCCGCCGCCCTTCAGCCGCATACCGTTGATGAAGAATGTCGGCGTCGACGAGATGCCGAATACGCTTGCGCCGCGATCCTTGATCGAAACGATCTGATTGAGGAGTTTTTGGTCGCCGAGGCAGGTTTCAAAGCTTTCCTTGGTGAAGCCGGCCTGCTTTGACATTTCAAACAAGGCTGGCACCGGATTTTCCCGAACGAAAGCCCAGTCCGCCTGCTTGTCAAACAACACGTCGATCATCGGGAAGGTTTTACCCTCACCGGCGCAGCGCGCCAGCATGGAGGCTGCGGCGGCCAGATTGTCGAGCGGGAATTCGCGCATGATGAAGCGGATCTTGTTCGTCTCGATGTATTTCTTTTTTAGCTCCGGGAACACGTTCTTGTGGAAACGGGCGCAGTGTCCGCATGTCATCGACGCGTATTCCACTACGACAACCTTCGCATCGGCCGGGCCGAGCGTTAGCTCTTCGAGTTCCGTCGTCTTCTTCATCAGTTCGTCGATGGAAACGTCCTGGGCCTGTGCCGGTGTCGGAAGGCTGATGGCAACGCCTGCGCTGAGGGTGGCCAACGAGGCACCAGCCATCAACGTGCGCCGATCGATCAGTCCAGGTATGGCGGGATTGCGCGTGGCGGGCTTTTGAATGGTCAAGTTGGTCGCTCCTCGTTACGTGGGGTCGCGCAAACATCAAGGCTGCGCGTTGTTCCCGATCGATAGCCTCAAGAGACGCGGGAAAAGTCTCTCACTAACGTCCGATTAAGGCAAAACGCGCTTGAACGCCAACTGAATGGGGCTGACGAACCGATCACGTAGGCGAGAGGGAAATGTGAGGCGGACTGCCTGCGGCGTTGATCCAAGGCCCTGACGGCCCCGAAAGCCGACTGGTTGGTCGCTCATTTCAACGATTTTGCCAGTCGTTCAAGCGCGGTACGTAGACGTTCGTTGGTGATATTCGGGACTTCGATGGTCTCGTTTGGAAGGGGCGCTGATTTTGCCGCGCTTGACGTATGCCCGGCGAATTGCGGGGAAAGCTGCGGCACGGCTGTCTTGCCGCTGGTCAAGGCTGGAACTTGTCCATTTGCTTTCGCATCGGCGGGCTTTATCGGTGCCTGGATGATGCGGAGGTCGGAAACGGCACGATAGCCGAAATAGCCATTGATGCGTTCGATGAGCTGCGTTGTGCCGTACTGGATGTCGAGCGCTTTGGCTGGGTCGACGTGCAATATCAGCGTCGCGCCGGGGCGGCCTTCGCAACCGGCCTCCACATCCTGATAGGCAGGGATGTAGCGCGGCCATTTCAGGCGCTGGGGCGCGGTATGCCGGCTCAAGTCGCGACCGACGATTTGGGGCCAGTCGCTAATGAGGGACGCAGCCGAAAAGCCGTATTTCTCGCACGCTTTCTTAGTCAGACCAGGTACGAAACTGCCGACCGCCTTCGCCTTAATGCGTCGTTGCGCCGCGCTGTTGGAAGTCGCGTAGGTCCGCCTTGGCGCTGCAGTGGTCTGGCTCATTTCGAATACTCTTCAGATATGCCCCAAATATCCGCGGGCCAAATCAGGTGTGCGTAGATTACAGCAGCCGTTTCAAGGCTGGTTGAACCTGCCTACCATTATGAGAAGTGATTCGTTGGCGAATGCGAGGGGGTCGCGTGATCGTTGTGGCGCGCAAGCAACTTCCACTCAGGCCGGCTGGACCTGACACTGTCGCCCAGTTGCTTGACTGGTACGATCAGGAAAGGCGTGTCCTCCCTTGGCGGTTTGCGCCTGGAAAGCGGGCCGATCCTTATAAGGTCTGGCTCAGCGAAATCATGCTGCAGCAGACGACCGTCAAAGCGGTTATCCCCTATTTCAAGAAATTCATCGCCCGTTGGCCGAAGGTATCAGAGCTTGCTGCTGCGCCGCTCGATGATGTTTTGGCCGAGTGGGCAGGGCTTGGCTACTATTCGAGGGCGCGCAATCTGCATGCGTGCGCGCGCATGGTCGTGGCCGAATACGGCGGTAAATTTCCCCGGGGCGAGCGCGAATTGATGAGCCTGCCGGGGATCGGGCCATACACGGCGGCAGCGATCTCGGCGATTGCTTATGGCGATCCTGCGACGCCTGTTGACGGCAACGTCGAGCGCGTCATCTCGCGGCTGTTTGCGGTAACCAAGCCGCTGCCCACGTCGAAGGGGGATCTCAAAAAGCTTGCTGCAACGCTGACACCGCAAAAGCGTGCCGGTGATTTCGCGCAGGCGATGATGGATCTTGGGGCAACGGTATGTTCGCCGAAGCGGCCATCCTGTCTAATGTGCCCGCTCCAGACGGATTGCCATGGCTATGCGAAAGGTATTGCCGCTGAGCTGCCGAAGAAACTCGGCAAGCCCGAACGGCCTTCGCGCTTCGGGGCAGCATTCCTGGCGCTCAGCGAAGACGGCCGCATTCTGCTGCGGCGCAGGCCTGAAGCGGGCCTGCTCGGCGGCATGATGGAGATCCCATCAACGAAATGGATCGATGAGCCGGTGGGCGAGAAAGACGCGCTGCAGACCGCGCCGGTTCGCGCGCAATGGTGGCCGGTGCCGGGGCTAGTGACGCACACGTTCACGCATTTCCGCCTCGAATTGCGGGTTTATAAGGCCATCGTGGGGAACGATGCGACGTTGAACTTCTGGGCAGACCCGGACCAATGCCGTTGGGTGCCGCGCAGCGAACTCGAACGCCAGGCGCTGCCTAGCGTCATGCGTAAGGTTATCCATCACGCAGTCGAGAACTGCTGAACCTGTGCGGTCGCTTCAAGCGTCCGTCGATGTTGGGGCGATCAAAATATGCGGACTGTTGCACTTGTGGTTTTTGCAGCCGTGTCGATCGGCTGGATCGGCTTCATGGCGCAGGCGGCGCTTGGCAGTTGGCCGCAATTGTCGCTCGATCTCAGCCACGTCGATCCGGCCACGCAGTCGGCCTATCAGTGGGCCATCAACTTGCATGTGGCAAAGTATGCGGCGTTTGGATTGCTGCCGCCGCTGATTGTATGGATCGCCGGGCGCAAAGCGTTTGCCAAACGGAAATAGTCAGCGGCCGCGCGGGCGCAGATAACCGATATCCGGGCCCTGCTCTGCACGTATCTGTTCCAGTGCGGTCACGACTTGGCGCGGGTGCATGGGAAGGCCGGTCTTGGCGATGTGTTCGCGGTCCATCTGCTGGAGCTGGACGAGCAAGGGCTGGGCTGTGTGATGCAGCATGGCGATGGTCGCGACGGCCGACCGGCTCATGTTGACGGGCACCCGAGGGACGACATCCTCGATCATTTTCTTGATGTCGTTGGACAGGTAGCTGGACAGTCTGCCCAGCAACGAAATCATGCGGATCTTGAAGGTCTCGCGGAACCGGTAATTGTGTTCTTCCATCCATGCGAACAAGCGGTCCATGACAAGATCCTGCAAGCGCAGATCTCCCGTCACGCGGTAGTCGGCCCATTCAGCGACGACGTCGAAATCGGGTTCCAGCTCCATGTCGCCGGGCGCGAACGTTTCGATTGTCCGAACGCCGATGCGGTCCATGAAGTCGCGGTTGCGCATATCGAGAAGCGTGGGGAAGGTGGGCAGAACCACCTTACGGTCGCTTGCCTCGGCAAATGCGCGACGGACCAGTTTGGAGCAAAACAGGTTATGGCCTTCGTCCGGGCGCATCGTGAAATCATATAAGATGCGCTTGCCCTGCCAGCTCAGCGAATGGCGCACCCGATCGTGGATGACGTAGGCGGCATTCTTTGCCAGCACCGGGTCGCGGTGGCGGAACAGGACAGCGCGCCCGAGGTCGTGGCCAAGCAGCGCGGACAGCGGACGAATTACGGCTCCGTCTTCGATCAGGCTTTCAATCCCCCAATGCTTCCCATCGGCATCGATGTAGACCATCGCGACGTGGCTGAACTGGGAGTCGATATCGCCGATGCGGGCAATGGCTGCGGAGTTATGTAGGCGACCGCGGACCAGGATCACATCGCCGGAGCGGAAAGGCAGGTCGTCGGGACCGGCGAATTTCGTGCCCACTTTCGTGTTGCAGTCCTGGCCGGTGAAGGCGCGCCGCGTGGGGGTGCCGTTATCGAGCCGGTCGTGCCCGATCCAAAGTTCGCCAAGGATGTCGGATGCGTAACGCGAGACCCGCAGCAGATCGCGCATGGCTTTTTGGGCCGGGCGGTTCATCAATCCGCGCACGCGCCAGGCGGCGACATGATCGCGAAGGCCCTCGCGCAGGCGGAAGACTTCTTGAATGCAGTCGGGGGCGACATCGCGGTGGGATGCGAGATCGTAACGCAGATAGTCTATCGCCAGGAAACGCTGAAGGGCGGTGTTGAGGTTTTTGGAGAGTGCTCCGCTGGTGCTGACCTGATCCAAGGCGATCGATCTGATCTGCGCAATGTCGTGACGCAAATCCGTGCTCTGCAATGAGCCCGTCGGCATCGGCTCCTGCCCTGACGCTGTCTGCACGCCTCGCCTCCCTCGATCGGTATTTCCCCGGTGCCACCGTAACGCCTGCGACACTAGATCAGAATGCTGCGACCTGTCGAACCGCCAATGGCGGCAAGTGGTTGAGGTTCATGGTCTAGGCCGCGGCCTCATGGTTGGGAAGCGGACTTGTTGCGGCGAACTGATTTTCGGTGTGTCCCTGGCGCAGCAGGGGAACACCATTGGGTACGCGAGGAACTATTCAGCAGCGACCAGCGGCGTGGGGACGAGCCCAAGCTGGCGTTTTGCTTGTTCGCGCAGGGCATCGATGGGTTCAAACCTGCCGTCGGCATCATAGTGCCAGAACGTCCAGCCGTTGCAGGCTGCCTTGCCCTGGACGTGGGCACCGATGCGATGGATCGAACCTTGATTGCCGCCGTGGGTCAGTGTCCCGTCCGCCTTGACTTCGGCGCGGAATTTCCGGCGTGGATCATAGAGTTTCGTGCCTGGCTCTATCATGCCGAGTTCGATAATCGTGCCGAAAGGGACGCGCGGTTCGGACCTTTTCGAGCGCTGGGTCTCGAGGCTCGCTATTGGCAGCGGGCGAACGGCT
The DNA here is from genome assembly GCA_964352165.1 of uncultured Hyphomicrobiaceae bacterium. Lineage (GTDB taxonomy): Bacteria > Pseudomonadota > Alphaproteobacteria > Rhizobiales > Hyphomicrobiaceae > CAYGRH01. Next base: position 5,575 of record CAYGRH010000222.1, read on the forward strand.
GAAATGCGTTCATCGGCGATCTTGGCATAGGCTTCATCACGCTCGACGCCGATCCATTTGCGTCCGAGCCGCTTTGCGACGGCGCCGGTCGTGCCGGTGCCAAAGAAGGGATCAAGCACCACATCGCCAGCATTCGTCGAGGCCAACAGGATGCGGTGGAGAAGCGCTTCGGGCTTCTGGGTCGGGTGGGCTTTCTGGCCCTTGCCGTCTTTCAGGCGCTCCGGCCCGG
>CAYGRH010000223.1:0-735 GCA_964352165.1 uncultured Hyphomicrobiaceae bacterium
CGAATATCGCTCGCAAGCCAAGGTGAAGATCAACGGCGAGCGGGAGTATTATTCGGTGGACGGCGCGGGCGACATCGATGGTCAGGTGCTGGCTGAAGTTCGCGATGAGACGACGCTGCGCGGCGGCATCTTCCTGGCCAACCTCTATTACGATGTGCCGTATTCCAGAAGCTCGTGGTTCAAGCCGTATGTTGGCGCCGGCCTCGGCTTTGCCTGGAACGAATTGAAGCGCAATCACTTCACGGATCTGTACGATCGTGGATGTAACATTGGAACGCGGACATGTAATGGTAACTTCGACTTAAGAAGTCAGGACGAGGTGCAGGACAAAACGCACACGGTCAGCTTTGCTGCACAGGTCACGACCGGTTTCGTCTATGACATCACCGATGGTACGTCGCTCGACTTCAACTACCGCTTCCTGTATCTCGGCGGCATGGATCATGGCTTCGAGGTTGAGGGCAACAATCGCTTCGGCGGCAACACCAAGGTCTCGATCGACGACACCTACGAACATCAGATTCGCGCGGGCCTTCGCTTCGACGTAAACTGATGCGATCTCAAAAGTAGTAAGCGCACACGCGGACGGGCGCTTCGAGCGGCGGCGATGGCAGACGATGCCGTCGCCGCCGTTTTCTTTTGCGATGAATGGCTGGAAATCGCTGCCGCGCCACGCACCGTCTTTGGTCGAGATTGACGCGACCCGACCTCCTGGATAGACCCATCAGTGGGCCA
>CAYGRH010000223.1:745-3565 GCA_964352165.1 uncultured Hyphomicrobiaceae bacterium
GATGATGCCATCGCCGCCTTTTTCTTTTTCGGTGGGTGCGGGTGTGGAAACATCGCTGCGCGCTGCACCGCCTTTGGTCGAGATTGACGCTTCTGAGCCTCGCAGATAGACCCATCAGTGGGCCACCTCCCCCCAACGGGAGGCTTGCTATCTGGAAGGATAGATCAGATGACCACACTGCCACAGCCGGGCGTGCGCCCGGCCAATCCCCATTTTTCCTCGGGTCCATGCGCGAAGCGGCCAGGCTGGTCGCCCGATGCGCTCAGCGCTGCCTTCCTCGGGCGCTCGCATCGCGCCAAGGACGGCAAGGCGCGGCTGAAGCTCGCCATTGAAAAAACCAAGGCCATCCTCGGCGTTCCCGACGGCTTTCATTGCGGCATTATGCCGGGTTCGGATACGGGTGCGTTCGAAGCGGCGATGTGGACCCTGCTGGGTCATCGCGGCGTCGATATCCTCGCTTGGGAAAGCTTCGGCTCGGGCTGGGTGAGCGACGTCGTCAAGCAGTTGAAGCTTTCTGACGTGCGCAAGATTGAAGCCGACTACGGCGTTCTTCCCGATCTCAAGGCAATCGATTTCTCGCGCGATGTGGTGTTCACCGCGAACGGTACGACGTCGGGTGTGCGCATTCCGAATTACGATTTCATTCCCGAAAACCGCGAAGGTCTGACGCTGGTTGATGCCACGTCCGCTGCGTTCGCGCAGGCCATCGACTGGGCCAAGGTCGATGCGCTGACGTTCTCCTGGCAGAAGGTGCTGGGCGGAGAGGCTGCGCACGGCATTCTCATTTTATCGCCCCGCGCGGTGGCTCGGCTTGAAAGCTATACGCCTGAATGGCCGCTGCCGAAGATCTTCCGCCTGACGAAGGGCGGCAAGCTGATCGACGGCATCTTCGTCGGCGAGACGATCAATACGCCCTCCATGCTGTGCGTGGAGGATTATCTCGATGCGCTGACCTGGGCCGAAGGCCAGGGCGGGCAGGCGGGCCTGCAGGCACGGGCCGATGCCAACGCGAAGGTCCTGCTGGACTGGGTGGAGCGCACAGCGTGGATCGCCAATCTCGCTGTCGCTCCTGCGACGTATTCGAATACGTCGGTTTGCCTGAAGATCGTCGATCCCGCTGTCATGGCGTTGTCCGAAAACGAGCAGGCGGCATTCGCCAAGCGTATCGTCTCGCTGCTTGATGCAGAAAACGTTGCAAAAGACATCGGGTCTTATCGCGATGCGCCGGCGGGTCTGCGCATCTGGACGGGCTCGACCATCGAGACAAGCGATGTGAGCGCGCTCGTGCCTTGGCTCGACTGGGCCTTCGAGGTGGCCAAGTCGCAACTGGCCAAGGCCGCCTGATCACCGCTCGCTCTTTCCAATCTCATCATTGGCATTCCGCAGACTGAGCCGCTTGGCATCACTGCTGATGCGCGCTGCACGCAGTTCTCTTCGCGAGTCCTGCGCAACTGAAAAAGGCATAACGAACATGACTGCACCAAAAGTCCTCATCTCCGACAAGCTTTCCCCGACAGCCGTGCAAATCTTCAAGGATCGCGGCATCGACGTGACGTTCGAGCCCGACCTCGGCAAGGACAAAGACAAGCTCGCTTCCGTCATCGGCCAATACGACGGGCTTGCGATCCGTTCAGCCACGAAGGTGACCGAAAAGATCATCCAGGCTGCCGACAACCTGAAGGTCGTCGGACGCGCCGGGATCGGCGTCGACAACGTCGATATCAAGGCTGCGACGGCAAAGGGCATCATCGTGATGAACACGCCGTTCGGCAACTCGATCACGACGGCTGAACACGCCATCTCTCTGCTGATGGCGCTGGCGCGTCAGATCCCTTCCGCCAATGCCTCGACGCATGCCGGCAAGTGGGAGAAGTCGCGTTTCATGGGGGTGGAAGCGTTCAACAAGACGCTCGGCATCATCGGTTGCGGCAATATCGGAGGGATCGTCGCGGACCGGGCCATCGGTTTGAAGATGCGGGTGATTGCGTTCGATCCGTTCCTGTCGGAAGAACGCGCGATGGAGATCGGCGTCGAAAAGGTCGAGCTTGAAGAACTCCTGCGGCGCGCGGACTTCATCACGCTACACACGCCGCTGACGGACAAGACGCGCAACGTGCTGTCGGCTGACGCGCTGGCGAAATGCAAGAAGGGCGTGCGCATCGTCAACTGTGCGCGCGGTGGGCTTATCGACGAAGCTGCGCTGGTCGAGGCGCTCAAGTCCGGCCATGTGGCGGGAGCAGCTCTCGATGTGTTTGCCGAGGAGCCGGCGACGGCAAGCCCGCTGTTTGGAATGGAGAATGTTATCTGTACGCCGCACCTGGGTGCTGCAACATCTGAAGCGCAAGAGAATGTCGCGCTTCAGGTTGCCGAGCAGATGGCGGATTACCTCACCAAGGGCGCGATCACGAATGCGATCAACTTCCCGTCGATTTCGGCTGAGGAAGCGCCGAGGCTGACGCCGTTCGTGCGACTTGCCGAACAGCTTGGCTCCTTCGCCGGCCAGCTTACGACGATCCCGATCAAGGGGATTGCGATTTCCTATTGCGGGGACGTGGGCGAACTCAACGTCAAACCGATGACGGCGGCTGCCATTGCTGGTGCGATCCGCCCGCAGCTTGCCGACGTCAACATGGTGTCAGCCAGCATCATGGCGAAGGAGCGCGGCATCGCGATCTCCGAGACGACGCAAACCGGCGATGGAATCTACGAGAGCTACATCAAGTTGACGGTCAAGACGGACGATTATGAGCGGTCTGTTGCGGGTACGGTTTTCTCGGATGGGCGGCCGCGTCTCATCCAGGTGCGCGACATCAACATGGA
>CAYGRH010000223.1:3665-5799 GCA_964352165.1 uncultured Hyphomicrobiaceae bacterium
AATGGGGTGCCTTATTTCAGTCAGGTTGGCGCGCGAACGCTTCGGGGCTATTGTTCGATAACGGCGCTCGCGCGCTCCCTTCCTGCCAAAAAAGGCCTTCATCAATGGTTCGTACACCGCTTGCCGCATCTGTTGTTTGCGCGGGGATTTCCGCGCTTTGTCTGTGGGGGCTTTCCGCACTGCCGGCGCTGTCCGCCGACAACGACAGTACGAGCGCAGAGAGCAAGATCGATCGGGTGATGGTTTTTCCATCCGGGGCCGAAGTGACGCGGCTTGCGAAGATCAAGCTCGCGCCGGGCGATCATGCCATCGTGTTTGAAGGACTTCCCGCCCAGGCGATCGGCTCGTCGATCAGGGTGGAAGCCTCGGCAACGGGCGAACTCGAGATCGGGTCGGTCGATACGCGGCGTAAATTCCTCGATTACGACGATGAGGCTGCCGTTGCTGCTGAACGCAAGACGCTTGAAGAAGAAATCGAAAAGCTCGTCGATGAACGCACGCTTCTGGATGGAGACGTTCGCGCCGGCCAAACCCAGAAGACGCTTTTGTCCAACCTGGCAAACCTGCCCAACCGGCCCCCTGCGGCGGGAACCGGCGTCAGCGAGACGGGCGAGAACTGGTCAGGGCTTGTCGCGCTGATCGGCACGGGGTTGAGCGATATTGAACAGAAACTCTTGGCCGCCAACGTCAAAATCCGTGAGACGAACCGGCAGATCAACGATTTGCAGAACAAGTTGAACGGTCTTGCGCCGCGTCGCCAGGAAGTCACAGAAGTTAAAGTGTTTGCAAGAGCAGCAGCTCCGCTGGAAGCCGATTTCACCATTCGCTATCAGGTGGCGAGCGCGTCCTGGCAGGCGCTTTATACCGCCCGGCTATCGACGGGGAGTAAGACCGAGCCGCCCAGGCTCGATCTGACGCGGCTTGCCAATATTCGCCAGAACAGTGGCGAAGCGTGGGACGACGTTGCCATTAGTCTCTCGACGACGAGGCCGAAGGCGGGGACGGATTCGCCGACGCTTGGATCGTTGACGGTGGATTTCGAGCCTGATCGTAAACCGCCGCCAGCGCCGGTTGCGATGGCACCGGAACCGATGATGGATGCGATGCGCGCCCCGCGCGGTTTGGCGATGGCTGAGCGCGAGCAGGACGGTTATGCGAAAAGCAAGGTTGCCCGCGTGCGCAAGGTTGCAGCCCAAGTTGCCCAGGCGAATGTTGTTGCCGCGCCGTTCCAGGCGGTATTCGAAGTTCCCGGCCGGGTCAGAGTCGATGCCACGGGCACGGCCAAGCGGGTGCAGGTCTCACAGGACAGCATTGAACCCAAACTTGGTATTCGGACCGTGCCAAAGGTCGACGCGAAGGCCTACCTGTTTGCCGAGATGACTGTTCCCAAAGGCGCGCCTCTGCTGCCGGGGCAGGTTTCTCTGTTCCGCGACGGCACATATGTCGGCGATGGGAGGCTGCCGATGCTGGCGGGATCTGAAGACCATAAGCTTGGTTTCGGTATCGATGATCTGGTCCGTGTTCGCTATTCCGTATCTCAAGAAAAGCAGGGCGAGAGTGGTTTGATCTCATCGTCTCGCACGGATAATCGCGGCTACCTGATCAGCGTGAAAAACCTGCATGAGCGGGCAATGAACCTGACCGTTCTCGATCAGGTGCCGGTGTCCAAGAACCAGGAAATAGAAGTCGAGCTTACGGGCAAGACGCCGCCGACGAAAAAGGATGTCGACGATACGCCCGGCCTGCTGGCCTGGGAGATGAAGATCGGGCCGGACGAGGAACGGATCATCGATTTCGGATACCGGGTGCGCTGGCCCGCGGCCAAGAAAATCGAATACGGCAGATGACGAGGCCGAATCGCCTATTGTCCCGCCATTGTCCGGGCCGTGCTGTTAAGCGGTATGGCTGATCGCTTTTCAGGTTGTCGCAAAACAGCTTTGTAAGCGGCCAGCGTTTGTTATAGTGCATCAAAAGCCCCGGTCTCGTCCGGGGCTTGTGCATGTCTGGAACCAGCTTGACTGGAACCAGCCTGGCTGGAATGCGCCCGACCGGACGGCGCAATAACTTGATTGACGCATGGTGGATTTCGGCCGGGCAATGGCTGCCTGGCGGGGCGCCGTGCAAAGGGGCAGGG
>CAYGRH010000224.1:0-5780 GCA_964352165.1 uncultured Hyphomicrobiaceae bacterium
GCGCTGGAATCCGCGATCATGGCGTTGACGCCCCCGGTCTCGGCAATGAACGGAACAATCGACTGTCTGCGGTCGGCCAGCAGCTTGTGGATTGTCCACGCGGTCTCGTTCGATCCGGTAAACGCAACCCCTTTCACCCGTGGGTCGCGCACGAGGGCGGCCCCGACGACACCGGCCCCCGGCAGAAGTTGCAGGACATTTGCGGGCACACCAGCTTGATGCAGGAGCTGTGTTGCCAGGAACGCTGTAATCGGCGTCTGTTCGGCAGGCTTGGCAAGCACGCTGTTCCCGGCCGCCAGCGCCGCTGCGATTTGACCGGTAAATATCGCGAGGGGAAAATTCCACGGGCTGATACAGGCAAACGGTCCGCGCCCGCGCAGCGTGAGGATGTTGGACTCGCCCGTCACGCCTCTCAGCGCCACACCGTCGTGAAACAGTCTGCGGCATTCGCTGGCGTAGTAGCGCAGATAATCGACCGCTTCGCGCACGTCGTCATGCGCGGCCTGCAGGGTCTTGCCTGCTTCACGCACGATAACGGCCATGAGCTGGGCGCGGTTCTTTTCAAACAACCCCGAAGCGACATCCAGGATTTGCGCGCGGTGTTCTGCGGGAACCCGCTCCCAGGCATCCGACGCAGGAACCGCACTGGCAATGGCTGCCTCGACGTCTTCGGGCCTGGCGATCCGGCACGTGCCGAGCCGTTCGCGATTGTCATGCGGGCACACGACGAAACGTGCGGCCTCGCCACCGAGAACCGGCACCCCATCGATGATCGGTCCCGCATCGAACTGCCCGTCGAGCGCGGCGACCATGGCATCGACAAGCGTTTCGCGAACGTTGGTATCCGTCAGCGCAACGCCGGCACTGGCAAGCCTGTCGGGCGCAAACAATTCAAACGGACGCGGAATTGTCCGCCACTCATCCGCACGCCCTTCCGCCCGTTCACGCTCAGCGGTTTCAACCGGATCGATAACGATCTCGTTGACGGGGGTTTCGTCGTCAGCCAGCCGGTTGACGAACGAAGCATTCGCACCGTTCTCGAGAAGCCTGCGAACGAGATACCCAAGCAGCTCTTCATGACCGCCGACCGGCGCATAAATCCGGCACGGCACATCGAGCTTGCCCGGCCCGGCTATTTCTTCGTAAAGCGGCTCGCCCATCCCGTGCAGCCGCTGGAACTCAAAGCCGCCCTTGCCGCCAGCCACAAAGGCTGACGAAAGCGTGTGCGCGTTATGGCTGGCGAACTGCGGATAAAACGCCCGCTTGTCAGACAACAAAAGCCGCATGCACGCCAGATACGAGACGTCCGTGTGCATCTTGCGAGTGAACACCGGATAGTCTTCCAGACCCCGCTGCTGCGCCCACTTTATCTCGCTGTCCCAATAAGCCCCTTTGACGAGCCGCACCGGAATCCGCCGGCCACCAGCCTCCGAAAGTCTCCTCAACCATCGCAGCACAGGGATCGCCCGTTTACCGTAGGCCTGCACGGCAATCCCGAAGCCATGCCAGCGCGCCAACGCCGGATCGAGGTAGCACTGACCGAACAAATCAAGCGTCGGCTCCAGCCGGTCCTGCTCTTCGGTATCTATTGTGATCTGGAGGCCGCGCGCTTGCGCAGCCTTGAGCAGAGTGAGGAGCCGCGGCGTCAGCTCCTGCGCCAGACGCACGGACTTACCCGGCTCGAATCTTTCATGAAGCGCTGACAGCTTCACCGACAGCCCAGGCCGCCCCATCACATGATCGCCGAACTCGGAGGCTATCGGACCCGCCGCCACCCCGATCGCCTCAATGGCTTCCATATAGCGATCGAAATATCGTTGGGCATCCTCGCTACTGCGCGCTGCTTCACCCAGCATGTCGTAGGAGAAAAGATAGCCCTTGGCCTCGTGGTGCTTAGCCCGATAGATCGCTTCGTCGATCGTGCGGCCGAGCACGAATTGATCCCCCAGGATCTTGACGGCATGCCGCACCGCCTGCCGGATCATGGGTTCGCCCGACCGCGCAATCATGCGTTTGACGGCATCGACCGGCGACTTGCGCCATGTGGCCGACGGATGATCGCGCAGCTTGACGACACGCCCGGTCAGCATCAGCCCCCAGGTTGAAGCATTAACCAGCACGTTGTCGGAATGGCCGAGGTGCTTTTCCCAGGCTCCTTCAGACAGCTTTTCGGCAATCAGCTTATCGGCGGTTTCAGCATCGGGAATGCGCAGCAGCGATTCAGCAACGCACATCAGGATGATGCCTTCGTCGCTGGACAGACCATATTCGCGCATGAAAGCGTCGACACCGCCAAACTTCTGCCGGTTCGCGCGGGCGGCATATACGAGCTGTCGAGAGATCTCCGCAATCCGGCGGCGCTCGGCGTCAGTAAAGACCGCGCGTTCGATCAACCCGCCAACAAGCCGGGTTTCGTTAATAAGGTGGTAGGCCGCAATCTCGTCGCGCGGAGGCAGTCCGGCACCCGAACCGCCACCGAAACCAATGTCATCATGCCGGAGATCAGCGACCGCTGCCATGCCATCCTCTAAAGTCTGTAAAGCAATTGGAACGCAACCGACTCATCAACACTTGTGAATAGAATAGCAAATTGGCAAGGTTTCCGGCCGGTTTCAGAAGGTAGATATGATGAGCGCGCGTAAAACCCTGGGGACGACCGGCAAACCGTCGGATACCCCCTCTGACGCCGATTCGGCTAGCCGCCGTTCAAAATCAGGCGTCTCAACGTCCAATTCTGCAGGAAAAGCCGTGACCAAGTCAGACAAGAAAAGCCCGGACACAGAAGCCTCGACCAAGCAAGGTCAGGCCCCCAAAGGCGCGCCCTCCAAAAAAGTAGCCGCAAAAAGCCAGGCAAGCCGGAAATCCGGCAAACCGGCAGCAAAAAGGCCCGCAGCCGCAAAAAAGAAGCCGGCACCTGCACGCTCAGCAGCCAAGACCAAGCCCAAGGCCCCAGCGAAAACCACCGGCCCGCAGGAGGCTTCCTCTGACAAGGCTCCGGCAAAGAAATCGCCGAAAAGCTCCAGGCCAGCCGCAGCAACCGTAGCGAAAAAGCCGGCCCCGAAAGCGGGTTTGCCCACCGTCCTGACGACGCAAGCCGAACTCGCTGCTCATTGCGCACCCTGGCGCAAATCGGGAGAGACCATCGCATTGGTTCCCACCATGGGCGCCTTGCATGACGGCCACCTCGCACTCATCGAGCAGGCAGGTGCCATCGCCAAACGCGTGATTGTTTCGATCTTCGTCAACCCGAAACAGTTTGCGCCCAACGAAGACCTCGAGCGCTATCCCCAGGACAAGGACGCCGACCTGAAAAAACTGGAAAAGCTTGGTGTCGATGCTGTCTGGATGCCGCCGCGTGAAACCATGTACCGCGACGGCTTCTCGACGCGCATTACCATGGACGGCCCGGCCCATGGCCTTGAAAGCGACCACCGGCCGCATTTCTTCGGCGGTGTCGCCACGGTCGTCGCAAAGCTGTTCAATCAGGTCCGCCCGGATTACGCCGTCTTCGGCGAAAAAGATTTCCAGCAACTGGCCGTCATCCGCCGATTGGTTTCAGATCTCGACCTGGGCGTTGAAGTCGTGGCGGGCCCGACAGTGCGCGAACGCGACGGCCTCGCAATGTCCTCGCGCAATGCCTATCTCAACCCCAAGGAACGCGGAACCGCGCCGCGCCTGCATGCGGTTCTCAGTGAACTGGCCGCCGTTGTTGCCAAATCGACAGACAATGCCGATCTGCCCAGGCTGCGCGCGGAAGCGGTCATGAGCCTGATCACCAAGGGCTTCACCAAGGTCGATTACGTCGAAATCCGCAATGCCGAAACGCTGGAACCATTTGCCGCTGGCGCCGGCAGACCGGGGCGAATTCTGGCAGCTGCCTGGTTGGGGCGCACCCGTCTCATCGACAACGTTCCAGTGGAAAACTAAATTTCCCCGGCCAATGCCCTGAATTCGCAGCATTCAGAGCGCCTCTAGGGTCCTGGAAACCACGTAATGTCGATCAGACAAGTACCGTGCCCCGGATGCGCTTGCCAATGCCGGGACTGCGTGCGAACCCCTGACATCTGATAAAAGGTTTAGGGATTCGCCGGCGCTCTTTGTCTTCGCGTCAGCCCGGTCGCGGAATTTTCCGCGCTTTGCTCAAGCTCGCGCGGCCGCCATTACTGATGGCGAGCCTGGGCGATCCAGGGCAAGGCTGCGCCGACCGAATGCACGCTTGGACCGGAAGACAAAGCCGATGGCAAAACCGAAGACAGACGATTTATTCGCCCAACAAGCAGAGAACACCTTGAGCAACAAGTTGCCGCGCGGCCGCAAGTCCGCAGACGCCTCCGACGATTACACAGCCGCCGACATCGAGGTCCTCGAAGGCCTCGAACCCGTGCGCCGACGCCCCGGCATGTATATCGGCGGCACGGATGAAAAGGCCTACCATCACCTGTTTGCCGAAGTTATCGACAACTCGATGGACGAAGCGGTCGCCGGTCACGCGAGCTGGATCGAAGTCCATCTGTCCGCCGACGGCTTCCTGACGGTTGCCGACAACGGCCGCGGCATTCCCGTCGATCCGCACCCGAAATTCAAATCCAAGTCCGCCCTCGAAGTCATCATGACGCCGCTGCACGCTGGCGGCAAATTCGACGGCAAGGCCTATCAGACATCGGGCGGCCTGCACGGTGTCGGCGTCTCCGTCGTCAACGCGCTGTCTGAAACGCTCGAAGTCGAAGTCGCACGCGGCAAGCAGCTTTACCGCATGGTGTTTTCGCGCGGCACGCCAGAAACGAAGCTGGAAAAGCTCGGTTCCATCATGAACCGCCGCGGCACGCGCGTGCGCTTCAAGCCCGACGCACAGATCTTCGGCAAGACGATGGGGTTCAAGCCCGCCCGCCTCTACACGATGGCGCGCTCAAAAGCCTATCTGTTCGGCGGCGTCGAGATCCGCTGGACCTGCGATCCAGAACTCATCAGCGACGGCACGCCGGCCGAAGCGGTCTTCCACTTCCCCGGCGGCCTGAAAGACTTTTTGACCGTCACCATCGAAGGCAAAACCCGCGTCGCCAAGGAACTCTTTGCCGGTCGCGTTGAAAAACCCGGCGGGCACGGGTCGGTCGAATGGGCAGTCGCATGGGTCAACGACGACGGCGTTTCGCGGTCATACTGCAACACCATCCCGACCGGCGAAGGCGGTACGCACGAGCAAGGCCTGCGCCAGGCGCTCACCCGCGGCCTGCGTGCGTACGGCGAACTGGTTGGCAACAAGAAGGCAAGCCAGATCACGGCTGATGACGTGATGAGCACCGCAGCCTCTATGCTGTCCGTCTTTATCCGCGAGCCGGAATTCCAGGGCCAGACCAAGGACAAGCTCGCAACCGCCGAAGCCGCCCGGATCGTGGAAAACACGGTCCGCGATGCCTTCGACCATTGGTTGGCCGACAGCCCTGTTCAGGCCACTCGCTTGATGGAGTGGACCATCGAGCAGGCCGAGGACCGCCTCAAGCGCCGCCGCGAAAAAGAAGTCAGCCGCCAGTCGGCAACGCGCAAACTGCGCCTGCCCGGCAAGCTGGCAGACTGCACCATCAGGCAGGCAGCAGGCACGGAGATCTTCATCGTCGAGGGCGACTCGGCAGGTGGCTCTGCCAAGAGCGCCCGCAACCGCGAGACGCAGGCGATCCTGCCCCTGCGCGGCAAGATCCTCAACGTCGCGAACGCCTCGTCTCAGAAGCTTGCGCAAAACCAGCTCTTGTCGGATCTCATCCAGGCGCTCGGCGTCGGCTTGGGCA
>CAYGRH010000225.1:0-2135 GCA_964352165.1 uncultured Hyphomicrobiaceae bacterium
GTGTCATCTCGCGGCGCAGGATGCCGGAGACGTCGACGTCGATGTGCTCGCTCATCGTGCGCATGGTGCGCGGGTTGGCCGTGATCTTGATGACCGGGACGATCGGGTTGCCGACCACGTTGCCCTGACCTGTCGGGAAGGTGTGGACGACGTAGCCGCCTGCTGCCATCAGCGTCACGCATTCGGCTGCAGCGGACGAACTGTCCATGAAGTACAGGCCGGGGCCTTTCGATGGCGGCACGGCCGGATCGAGGATGTCGATGTAGCGCGACGTGTGGCCGATCTTTTCCAGGTTGCCGAGTGCCTTTTCCTCGATGGTGCTCAGGCCGCCTTCGATGTTGCCTTTCGTGGGCTGGCTTTCCGACAGGTCGTCGACCTTGTTGGCCTCGATAACGTCGTCGTTGTAGGCCTTCCACATCTTGTACCAGGCTTCGCCAATCTCGGGCGTCGCCGCGCGCTCCTTGCAGATGTGTTCAGCACCGGTGATCTCGGAGGTTTCGCCGAACACGCCGTAGATGCCTTCAGGGATCAGCTTGTCATACATGTTGCCGACGGTGGGGCAGGAACCGAGGCCTGTCGTCGTGTCGCTCTCGCCGCACTTCGTGGAGACCCACAGTTCGGAGATGGAGCATTCCTCGCGCTGCAGTTCGGTGGCGAAATGTACGTATTCCTTGGCCTGGCGGGAGGCGTCCATGATCGTCTTGAAGTCGCCGTTCTGCTCGATGGAAAAGCCCATGACAGGCTTGCCGGTCTTGGCGATGCCGTCAACGATGCGCTTCGTCCAGCCTGGCTCGATGCCGATGACGACGACGGCTGCGACGTTCGGGTTTGCGCCAGTGCCGATGATCGTGCGGAAGTGGACTTCGAGGTCCTCACCGAACTGAAGACGGCCGTAGGAGTGGGGGATTGCCATGCTCCCCTTGACGTTGTTTGCGACGGCTTCGCAAGCCGCGTTCGAAATGTCGTCAACAGGAAGAATGACGACGTGGTTGCGCACGCCGACGCGGCCGTTCTCGCGGCGGTAGCCTTTGAACGTCAGATTTGAATATTTCGATGCCATTGTCGGGTCCTCACCAGCGCTTTGTCTTGAGATTGTGGACGTGGACGTGACCGCCGCTTGCGGCGTCGCCTACCATTTTGCCGATGTCCTCGCCGTACTTGATGACGGTGTCGCCGGCTGTCAGCTCGGAGAGCGCGACCTTGTGGCCGATTGGGATGTCGTGCAGGGCTTTGACATTGATGGTGGTGTTATTCTCGGTGATGACACCGAGCATGTCGGTGCCGGCCTTGAGGCCTTCGATCACGACGACGCCGACATTGTCTTTCGGGCTGTGGACGAGGAAATGAGGGATGGACACGTTGCCTGTTCCTTCCAAGTTTTGAAGAATTGTCCGGGACGCAAGTCCCAGGCGGCTTTTAAATCTCGCAAAGGTCTTGTATAAGATATAAATTATAAGTGCAATGGGCGAAGATGGATGCTGCGCGGGTTTCTTGCTGCGGCCTATTCGACGGGGGCTAGTCAGGGCTATGGACAGTCAGACGATTATCGGCGGGCTTTCTTCGCAGCCACTCTACGTTCAGGTGCAGGCGGCACTCGTTGAACGCATCCGCAACGGCCAGTGGAAGCCGGGGCAGTTGATCCCAAACGAATTCGAGTTGGCGCGTGAAATGGGCGTCAGCCAGGGGACCGTGCGCAAGGCGCTTGGTGCAATGACTAGCGATCAGCTTCTTGTTCGCAGGCAGGGGCGCGGTACGTTCGTCGTTGAGCACACGCCTGATACAATGCTGTTCCGGTTCTTCAATATCTATGGCGAGGACGGCCAGCAGGTTCTACCAGTCGCCAAATCGTCAAAGGCCTCGACCGGCGTTGCCAACGCCGAGGAACGCCGCAAGCTTGGTCTGGAGAGTGGCGAGAAGGTTGTGCGGATCGTTCGCGTGCGTAGTCACGAGAACATCCCGTTCGTGATTGAGAATATCGTGGTTTCCGACCGACTTTTTCCCGGTCTGATCGAGCGGTCTGAAATTCCAAACACACTGTATGATCATTTCCAATCCGCCTACGGCATCACGGTGACGCGTGGCGAGGAGCAACTTACGGCGGTGATTGCCAAAGCGCGCGAAGCAAAGCTGCTCGA
>CAYGRH010000225.1:2235-5776 GCA_964352165.1 uncultured Hyphomicrobiaceae bacterium
CGGCCAGTGCTGGCGATTGCTGTCAAGCGACGGTGATGGATTTCACGTCGGCAAATGAGATCTCGGGGTGGCGTTCCTGAACGTTCGATAGATTGTAGACGGAAGGTGCCAGGTAGACGTATGTGCCTTCGTTGTCGCGGGCGACGGCTGACTTGTAGCGTGCCGAGAACTTCGCCAAGTCTTTTTCGTCTGCGGCTGCGATCCAGCGGACGGTGTCGCAAGGCGCGCCTTCGAATGCGGTTTCCAGGCCGTATTCATGGACCAACCGATCCGCGAGCACGTCCAACTGAAGTGCGCCGATGACGCCGACGATGGGAGCTGAACCGTCGATCGGGTGGAAAAGTTGCACAACACCTTCTTCGGCCATCTCCTGCAGGGCGTCCTTCAGTTTCTTCGCGCGGATGGCGTCTTCCAAGCGGATGCGGCGCAGGATTTCCGGCGCGAAACTGGGGATGCCCAGGAACGTGATATCCTCGCCCTCGGTCAGCGTGTCGCCGATGCGCAGCGTGCCGCGATTGGGGATGCCGACGACATCGCCGGCATAGGCTTCCTCGGCAATGGAGCGATCCTGTGCGAAGAAAAACTGCGGAGCCGTCAGCGCCATTGTCTTGCCGGTGCGCGACAGGCGGACCTTCATGCCGCGCTCGAGCTTGCCGGAGCACAACCGAAGAAACGCTATGCGGTCGCGGTGGTTCTTATCCATGTTCGCCTGGATCTTGAAGATCACGCCGGTCATCTTGGGCTCGGACGCGGTTACTGTGCGGGTGGAGGCTTCATGCTCGCGCGGGGCCGGAGCCAGCGCAATGAGAGCTTCGAGCAGATCGCGGACGCCGAAGTTCTTCAGCGCGCTGCCGAAGTAGACAGGCGTCAGCGTACCTTCACGGAAGGCTGTCAGATCGAACTGTTTTGCGCCGTCGCGGACGAGTTCGATTTCCTCGCGCCATTGCTCGATGACTTCAGGTTCAAGCAGCGTTTCGATGATGGCATCGCCAGGCTCTGCCTTGATCGGTTCGGCTTCAGTGCCCGAGGTTATGCGGCGGATGGTGGACGTTGGCAGGTCGTAGGTACCGGTGAACGTCTTGCCGCCGCCCATCGGCCAAACCATCGGGGCCGTATCAAGCGCCAGCGTGCGCTCAATCTCGTCGAGGATTTCGAGAGGTTCGCGGGATTCGCGGTCCATCTTGTTGACGAAGGTGATGATCGGGATATCGCGCAGGCGGCAGATCTCGAACAGCTTCAGCGTGCGGGCCTCGATACCGCGGGCTGCGTCGATCACCATGATGGCGGAATCGACGGCGGTCAGTGTGCGGTAAGTATGGTCGGCAAAGTCCTCGTGGCCGGGGGTGTCGAGCAGGTTGAGGACGTGCCCGCCGTACTCGAACGTCATGACGGAGGTTGCAACCGAGATTCCGCGCGCTTTTTCAATCGCCATCCAGTCGGATCGCGTGTTCTGCTTGTCCTTCTTCGCTTTCACCTGCCCCGCGAGCTGGATCGCGCCGCCGAACAGAAGGAGCTTTTCCGTCAGCGTCGTTTTACCGGCGTCAGGGTGGGAGATGATTGCAAACGTGCGGCGTCGGGAGATTTCGCGCTCAAGCGGAGTTGCTGCCTGTTTTGCTGGCGAATTTGCGGTTGGGCTTGACGGCTCGACGGGGGCGTCAGCGTTATTCAGGGTCGTGTCGTCGCTCATTGCGGCCTCGGGTCCTTATCTCCGGCCCCGCTATAGCAGGTTCGTGCCTGGAAAAAAGGCCGCAATGGTTTCCGGCTCTGGATAGTGGGGCCGACGAGGATGCAGCGGAGCTTTACTTGCCGCGCTGCATCCCCAACTTCAGGTCCTCAGCGGGCTATCATCGAGACCACGTTAGGTGATCTGAGGCCGCGCAGTCGCAGATGCGATTTCAGCGCGCGGGTGTGGGCTGCGATCTGGCGGGCAGCCGCATACAGTGAGGCAAAGTGCGGCCGACGGGATTTCAAATTGCGGGTGCGTGATCGCGGCATGACTTGACGCTTCCTTTCGGTTCAACGCCTGACCTGCATTAAGATTTGCAGAGCGGCATCACCTCGGCTCCCTCGAAACGGGATCTGACGCTGGCGGCGTGTCGAAATTTGGACTGATTTTCGTTCCGGGAAGTGCTCGCGATGGCCAAATGCGGAGAAAACCGGGGCAGGTATTTGCGATGCGCTTGGTGCTGGCCATTGAAGCTCAACATATTCTATAATCAGAATGTAACTGCTGATCTGAACTGGAGCTGCCCCATGAAAATGCTTGTTTGCAACGCAGGCCGTTATTCCGCCCTTGGCCGCATAATGCAGGTGATTGCCGTTGCCGCGCTGACGGGTTTGGCGACTGCTCAGCCTGGAGTCGCTGGGGACGATGCCGGTGAGGCCGCGCAGCTTGCCAAGGCGCGCGCCGCGATCAAGGGGCTTGGCGGAAACCTCAAAAAGGAACTGGTCGGGGCAATGGAGAAGGGCGGGCCAGTTTCGGCGATCGACGTCTGCCGGACGGCTGCCCCGTCAATCGCAGAGTCGCAATCCCAGGAGCACGGCGTGAAAGTTGCCCGAACGGCGCTCAAGGTTCGCAATCCCGATAATGCACCGGATGATTTCGAGCGGCGGGTGCTGGAAGATTTCGTCAAGAAGATCGAGGCGGGCAGCGATCCTATGAAGCTCGAACACTACGAAACCGTGATGGCGGCGGATGGCTCGAAGGCGTTCCGCTACATGAAGGCGATCCCGACGGCTGAAAAGCCCTGCCTGGCCTGTCACGGCGATACAATCGCACCAGACGTCAAGGCTGAGATCGACCGGCTTTACCCCTTAGATCAGGCGACGGGGTTCAAGGCGGGTGAGTTGCGCGGTGCGTTCAGTGTGACCCAGAAGCTCGATTAGGTTCGGCTTGGATCGAACGGCCCGTCATTGCGAGCCAACAACGGCCGGGCGTGCATGCCCGGCCGTTTGATTTCGTGCGTAGCTCGGATGACGTGACCGACCTAGCTCAGCCCGCTTGTGGAACCGAGCCGCCAAATCCACCGGGCTCTTTGCCGGGATTGTTGGACTGCTGCTGTTCCTGATTGGGAGACTGGGACGCACGTGACCGGCGATCAGCCATGAAGTCGTCGAACTCGGAGCGGTCCTTCGCCATGCGCAGCCGATCCAGGAATTCGCGGAACGCGCGCTGTTCTTCTTCCAGCCGGCGCAGAGTGTCTTCGCGGTATTCATCGAATGCGGCGTTGCCGCTGGGTTCGAATGCGCGGCCCTGAATGCCCCACTTTTCGCGCTTGTCTTCCCACTTCTGCGCCATGCGCTGCTGCCAGCGGCTGCGGCCGCCCCTACTTCCACATCCCATTCGTCCACTCCATATGAGATAGGCCAGGATCGCTAATCCGATCGGCCAGAAGAGCACAAAGCCAAGGACCATGACTGCGATCCAGGCCGGTTGCCCGAGGTCATCCAACTTCGCGACCAATTCAGACATTGCGGAGCCTCACCTTCGTTGCGTTAATGTGAATGTTTATAACATTTACATTGCTAGATATGGAAGGGG
>CAYGRH010000226.1:0-5753 GCA_964352165.1 uncultured Hyphomicrobiaceae bacterium
AATGAAGTCGGACCTGCCGAAAGTGCTGCACAAGGTTGCGGGACGCTCGATGCTGGCGCATGTGCTGGACTTGGCGAAGTCGGTTGGCGGGGCGAAGGTCGCGACGGTAGTCGGTCCCGGCATGGACTTGGTGCGAGCGGAAGCCGAGCGCGAGGTGCCGGGCGGCGACGTGTTCGTGCAGGAGCATCAACGCGGGACTGCCGACGCGGTGCTTGCCGCGCGAAAAGCGCTGGGTGAACACTCGGGCGATGTCATCGTGCTGTATGCCGATACGCCGCTGATCACGTCCGATACGCTTTTGCGGATGCGCTCATGTCTTGGCGATGGGGCAAGCGTGGCGGTGCTCGGGTTTAAAGCCGAAGACCCGAGCGGCTATGGCCGTCTTCTGCGCGATGAGAGCGGTGGCCTATCAGCGATACGAGAAGACAAGGATGCAAGTGCGGTTGAACGCGAAGTCCGGCTGTGCAATTCCGGCGTGATGGGGTTTGCAGTGCCCGACGTCGTCGGTCTGCTTGACGCAATCGGCAACGACAACGCCAAAGGCGAATACTATCTGACCGATGCCGTAGAGCTGGCGCGTGCAGCAGGCGGTTCAGCCGCTGTTGTCGTCTGCGACGAGGAAGAAGTGCTGGGGGTCAATGCGCGCGATCAGTTGGCGGTTGCCGAAGCCCGCTTCCAGGCGCGGGCACGGCTGAAAGCCATGCAGGATGGCGCCACGTTGATTGCGCCTGAAACGGTCTGGCTTTCCCACGATACGGTTATCGGCCGCGATGTCATCATCGAACCCAACGTGTTCATCGGACCGGGCGTTAAGATCGGCGACCGGGTACAAATCAAGGCCAACTGCCACATCGAAGGTCATGACGCGAAGAGCCGTGCCGGTGTCGAAATCGGCGAGGGTACGGTTGTCGGGCCTTATGCCAGATTGCGGCCGGGCGCGCGGCTAGGGGCGGACGTGCACATCGGCAATTTTGTCGAGATCAAGAACGTAGCAATGGGCGATGGCGCCAAGGCCAACCATTTGAGCTATATCGGAGATGCAACTGTTGGTTCGGGCTGCAACATCGGGGCCGGCACGATCTTTTGTAATTTCGACGGCTTCAACAAGGCCAAGAGCACGCTGGGCAGCGGCGTGTTCATTGGGTCCAATTCGGCCATCGTGGCGCCTGTAACGATCGGCGAGGGGGCCTATGTGGCGGCGGGAAGCACCATCACAAAGAACGTCGAGGCCGGGGCGTTGGCCATTGAGCGGGCCGATCAGGAGCAACGCAAGGGATGGGCCGACAAATACCGGGCCGTGATGACCAAACGGAAATGATCATTGTGAAGTTCATGGCACGGATTGTGCTCAGCTGGGGGATAGCCAGGCTGGTTGCATTGCACCGAGCACAGGGCTCCGCGTACAACGGCGTTGCCTGAGTCTTTTGGCTTTTTTGCCGGACGAGTCTAGGCAGGGCCGCGCAGTGCGGCGATATCTGGCGTTTTTTGGAGAGCCTAACGAATGTGCGGAATTGTCGGTATCCTGGGAACGAAGCCTGTTGCAGAGGATCTCGTCGATGCGCTCCGGCGGCTCGAATATCGCGGTTATGACTCCGCAGGTATCGCCACGGTCGAAAACGGTGCACTGGCGCGGCGGCGTGCCGAGGGCAAATTGCGCAATCTTGAGGCACGACTGCAGGCCGAGCCTCTCAGCGGTCATACCGGGATAGGGCATACCCGATGGGCGACGCATGGACGTCCGACGGAGACCAACGCGCATCCGCACATGTCGGCCAAGGTTTCTGTTGTCCATAACGGAATTATCGAGAATTTCCGTGAGCTGCGTGACGAACTCTCGGCTCTGGGCCACGAGTTCCAGTCGGAGACAGATACCGAGGCGGTCGTCCATCTGATTACCGATGAACTCAAGCGCTCCGGTGATGATCCGGTCGGTGCGGTCAAGGCGGCGTTGAAGCGGCTGAAGGGAGCTTTCGCTCTGGGGATCATCTTTGCCGGCCATGACGATCTGATGATGGCTGCGCGTCAGGGCAGCCCGCTGGCCATTGGGCAGGGCGAGCCGTCCAAGCCCGGCGAGAGCGAGCGCGACATCTATATCGGTTCGGATGCCATTGCGCTGGCTCCGTTCACCAGCGACATCACGTATCTCGAAGAAGGCGATTGGGCGGTTCTGCGGCGCAGCGGCATGCAGATCTTCGACGAAGACGGCAATGAAGTGACGCGACCCGTGACGCGCTCGCAGGCGTCCTCGATGCTTGTCGACAAAGGAAACCACAGGCACTTCATGGCCAAAGAAATCCATGAACAGCCAGAGGTGATTTCGCATACGCTTGCCAATTACATCGATATGGCGAATGGAACGATCCGCTATCCCGATCTGGGGATTGATCTCGCCACGCTGTCGCGGGTGACGATTTCGGCATGCGGCACGGCGTACTATGCGGGCCTTGTGGGCAAATACTGGATTGAGCGGTATGCGCGCGTTCCCGTGGAGATCGATATCGCATCGGAAATGCGCTACCGCGAGGCACCGCTTCCGGAAAACGGGCTTGCCGTATTCGTCTCGCAGTCCGGCGAAACCGCCGACACACTCGCCACACTCCGGTACTGCAAGGAGAACGGCCAGAAGATCGCTGCGGTGGTGAATGTCCGCACGTCGACGATTGCACGGGAATCCGATGTCATATTGCCGACGCTTGCTGGTCCGGAAATCGGTGTGGCCTCGACCAAGGCTTTCACGTGCCAGTTGACCGCGCTTGCCGGATTGGCCATTGCCATTGGCCGGGCGCGCGGGACGATCTCGGCTGAGACCGAGCAGGAACTCGTGAAGGCGCTGATGGAGGTTCCCCGGCATATCTCGACCATCCTGGCCGACGAAAGCGCCTATGAGAAACTCGCCCATGATCTGTCGAAGGCGCGCGATGTGCTTTATCTGGGGCGCGGCATAAACTATCCGTTGGCGCTGGAAGGTGCGCTAAAGCTCAAGGAAATCTCCTACATCCATGCGGAAGGATATGCGGCGGGAGAACTCAAGCATGGTCCGATTGCGCTGATCGATGAGAATGTGCCGGTCATCGTCGTGGCACCGTTCGACGACCTATACGAAAAGTCGATTTCAAATGTGCAGGAGGTCGCCGCGCGCGGCGGGCAGATCATTCTGATCTCGGATGCCGAATCGGAGACAGCGGGTTGCCCGGTTTGGGCGCATTTCAAGGTTCCAGTTGTCCACCCCTTCACCAACCCGCTGGTCTATGCCATTCCGATCCAGCTTATTGCCTATCATACGGCCGTATTCATGGGTACTGACGTGGATCAGCCGCGGAATCTCGCCAAGTCCGTGACGGTTGAGTAGATAAGGGCCGTGCACAGGCGCAATCCCCTTGAATTTGCCTCGTTGCACTGGTTGACATAGCTTTCGGGGCTGCGATGCGCACGCCGGCTTACACGGCCGGGTTTGAGGAGTTTTCGGGATGGAACGGGCCAACATCACGTTCTTGGCTGGGAACCGATCGGCGTCGACGGGACGGTCGTCAAAATTGCTTGGGACTGCAAAACGTATGGAAGCCGGTTGGATTTCGAGCTTGTTGATGCGCACCGTCGCGATCGGCATGGTCGCTGTCGCGTCGTTGGTGTTGCCGGGCGGTCAGCCCGTGCAGGCCCAACAATCAGGCGAGCCCGCAGGCCAACAGTCTGAACAGCCCAGCAGTGCAAGCGATGAGATCGTCGTTGCCCAAGCCGGATCGCCTCTCAATGCGCGCCGCGCCGTCATTGATGGCATCAAGTCTTATGAAGCGGGAAAGTATGCAAATGCGGTCACGTCGCTTTCCATCGCCTTGCAGGGCGAAGGGCTGACCAGCAAGGACACCGCCAAGGCGCTCTACTACCGGGGACGCGCTCATAAGCAGCTCAAAAAGTTCCCAGAAGCGATTGCCGATCTGACGAGCGCATTATGGCTCAAGGACGGGCTGAGCGATGCCGAGCGGCAAAGAGCGGAGGCTGACCGCAAGGCCTCATACGCCAGCGTCGGGGTGGCTAGCCCTGCCACGGTTGCTCGCGCCAACGCTTCCTCACCGGCGACCCCAGCTGCGCCCGTGGCACCCGCAAAACCAGCAGCGGCTGCGGCTGCCGCAGTTCCTGCACGGACCAAAACAGCGCCAGCGCGCGAGATTGCCGTGCCGGTGAAGCCGGTTGATGTCGCGCGTCCTGCGCGCAAGGCGGCTGCGGCTCCTGCCGCGACGGCTGATACGAATTGGACGACAAGCGTGGGGACGACAAGTTCTGCGGCGTCTGGTTCCGCCCCTCAGGTACCTACCAGAACTGCCGCGTTGTCGGGTGCGGGACGTGCCGGCGGTTATTCGCCCGACAGCAGTTCAGATGGATTGGTTGGTTTTCCGACCGGGACGGCTGCTTCGGTTGCTTCGTCACCATCAACCGCGGCGGCAGCACCGGCACCTGCTGCCCCGGCATCTCCTTTGAGCAACCCCTTCAAGCAGGTCGGTTCGTTTTTTTCGAACATGACCAATGCCATCACCGGCGGCGGCTCGTCGTCTTCGGGAACGACAGCAAAACCGGCTCCCGATGCCACCGCGTCCACTTCACCGGCGGCTGCGACCAGCGCGACGACGGCTGTGTCGGCTTGGAATAGCGGGACGCAGGTCGCGGCCAATGCGCCTGCGGTCACCGCAGCCACGCAGCCTGCTGCAAGGCCGGCGCAGCAAACCGCGGCACTGGCACCTGCAAAACCTGCCGCCAAGGTGGCATCGCCCACGTCCGGCAAGTTCCGACTGCAGTTGGCGGCAGTCAGATCGCGTAACGAGGCTGAAAGGCTTGCCAGGGATCTGGCCAGTCGGCACCGTTCCGCGCTCGGATCGTATGTGCCTGAGATCGACGAGACCGTTTACGGCAACATGGGAACGTTCTACCGGGTACAGGTCGGGCCGTTCGCCAGCGCCAGCGAGCCGCAATCGCTGTGCAACAAAATCAAGTCCAGCGGTTTCGACTGCCTGATCACCGGCAAGTAACGCCCGGCTACCTGCTCAACTGCTTAAGATCTAGGTGGTGGCCTGCGTCCTGGGCTGGTGGTTTGCAACCTTCCGCCCATTCGGTTCTTATGGATCTGCATCCGGCGGCTCGGATTTCAGGATGTCCATGGATTCCGTTTGGTGTTGGCGCGTGCGGCGATTACGGTGAACGTGAATGGCGCTGGTCGGCATCGACCTTCGATGTTCCATCCGAGGCAATGGTGGTTGGGCGCGGGCGTTTTATGCGCCGGTGTCGTGGGTTTCGGCAGGTAATGGCGGCGAAGAAAAAATCCGAAAAGCAGAGTGCACAACAGCCCGTATCGAGTGCGGAGCTGGCTGAGCGGCTGCGCAGGCTTGCGAAGGACGATGAGCCCGGATGGCGGCTGGGTGCCAGAATCCGAAACTACTTCTTGACCGGTCTCATCATTGTCGGCCCATTGGGCATTACGCTCTACATGATCTGGTCGTTCGTGCACATCGCGGATACGTGGATCAAGCCGTGGCTGCCCGCGAGTTATCTCCCTGAAACGTATCTGCCGTTTGCTGTTCCCGGTATCGGGTTGATGTTCGGTATAGCTGGCGTGACGATCATCGGCGCTTTGGCGGCAAACCTCCTTGGCCGGACCCTCATCAGCTTCGGCGAACTGATGTTCGAGGGCATGCCGATCGTGCGCAATATCTACCGGGCGCTGAAGCATGTGTTCGAAGGTGTTGTGACGGCGACCGGTCCTAATC
>CAYGRH010000227.1:0-5733 GCA_964352165.1 uncultured Hyphomicrobiaceae bacterium
AGGCGGCCTGCTGGGAGATTTCACCGAGGACAAGGAACGCTCTGCCTACGCAACCATAAACTGGCTGACCCAGTTCTGAAGGTTGCTAAAAGGGGGCAGGTGCGAAAGATCCGCTCGCCTGCGGGATCGCCAGCCTTGATTGTGGCCGCCACCCCTGGAATCCTGGAGCCGGGACGCAAGACGCGACATGCCTGGATCAATCACGGCGTTCAAGAGCACGCGGGCGTCTGCCAAACCTGCCCTAACCCTGAAAGCCAATATGTCCACCAACGCAGTTGCCGCCAGTTTCGATGCCTTGGCCCAGACAAGCGCAAACGTGCCTTCGCGCCGTTACATGAGCGTATGGCCGATGCTGGCCGCAGGCATCATGGCGGCAACATTGTCCACTCCCGCATCGGCCAAAAAATGCGTCGAAGAGGTCGTAACAGTACGCGGCGAACCGGCAACCTTCAAATGGCTGGCACGCTCAAAAGCCCGCGCCAATTGGAGGAGCCGCATTCGGGTTACTCCGGGGCTTGGAGATCCGTTCGCCAACTGGGCGCTCGCCGAAGACGCCGAAGAACAATGTGTCTCGCAGGCCGACGGCACCGTCTGCCGCCTTTCCGGTCGGCCGTGCCGCAGGTTCTAGTCGCTGAGACAGCGAATTCTACGGCTCACGCTGCATCCGACGTTGATACGCGCCTCCCGAGTTTGCGCAATTTAATCAATATAAACAATCAGGTAATCTGAAAAATCAATGGCGTACCATCGGCTTGAAACGATGGCAAACACCATTGTAGACCCGCGGCCCTTTGGCTACTTGCATCCGCCGCAATCCCAATGCATTCTCCTGCAAGAAAAACGAGCGTTCGTTTTGATGAAGTTTAGTGCATCTCGTTGACCCGCCAAACAGACGTAGCCGACTTCCCCCTGGCTGCCGCACAAGATGCACCGACCTGACCAGCTCCTCACACCCGAATTCCGCGACGACAAACCCAAGAACAAGACCGGATCACAAAGCTACGATGCCGAAACTCAAACCAGAAACCCAACTAGCCCGCCGAGAGCATATCCTCGATGCCGCCGAACTCTGTTTCGCGCGTTCGGGCTTTCATCGATCGACAATACAGGACATCTGCAAGGAGGCCTCCGTCAGCCCTGGCGCGCTTTACGTCCACTTCGCTTCAAAGGAAGCCCTGATTGCTGGGATCGCCGAACGCGACCGTTCCAAACTCGCAGGCAAATTGGCCGAACTCGCCAACGCGCCTGATCTTCTGGCGGCACTCTCAGGACTGGGCGAGCACTACACGGTGGAAGAGCCCCGGCATAAGCGGCTGCTGTGTATCGAAATCGGATGCGAATCGACCCGCAACGACGAAGTCCGCGAGATCTTTCAGTCCGTCGACAAGTTCGCCCACCAAAGCCTCCGCGACCTATTCGCCAAGGCAAAAGCCGAAGGCAAAGTCAGCCCACAAGTCGACACCGACGAACTCGCTGAGCTCATCGCCATCATCGGCGACGGACTGTTTTGGCGGCGCGCCGTCGATCCCGATTTCGATGCCAAGGCCATCCTGCCGGCCGTCATGGCGCTCGTGTCCACAATGATGAACCGCACGGGCCCACTTACGCCTACCCCCGCGAGCGCCACCACCGCTCCACGCCAAACCACAACGTCGAATGTAAAAGCCCTAGTCGAGGACGACCAATGAAACGAAGCGTCATACTCGGAATCTGCATTGCAGCCATTGCCGCAGCCGGCATTGCCTATCAGCAGGGACTGCTGCCGGTCGGGCAACTGGACAAAGCGCTGGCCTGGACTGCTGACCCATCGAAAAACAAGTCCGGTGAGCACAACCCCGCCAAGTCCCCTGCCGGCGCGACAACGGCTGACAACAGCAAGGACGACGCGAGATCCGCGCCTCCCGTCACCGTGTCCGAAGCAAGCCCGCGCAATTTTTCCGAGACCGTATTTGTCACCGGCTCCCTGATCGCGCGTGAGGAGATCCTGGTGCTGGCCGAGGTCGAAGGCCTGCGGATTATCGAAATCCGCGCTGAAGAGGGCGATCGCGTGGAAAAGGGCCAGATACTGGCCAAGCTCGAGACTGAAACCTTGTCCAGCCAGCTCGCACAAAACACGGCTCTTTTGAATCGGGCCGATGCGGCCATTGCGCAGGCCCGAAGCCAGATCGTCGAAGCCGAAGCCAACGTCATCGAAGCCGAAGCTTCCTTAAAGCGCGCCAAGCCGCTCCAATCCTCGGGCTACCTGTCAGAAAGCCTATTCGACCAGCGCGAAGCTCTGGCCAAGACCGCCCGCGCCCGCCTCGTGGCATCGCGCGACGGCCTCGCGCTGACCGAGGCCGATAAGGCGCGGATCAAAGCGGAACGTCGCGAACTCGAATGGCGCTTGATGAAAACCGACATCAAGGCTCCTGAGACAGGCATCGTCTCAAATCGCACAGCCCGCCTCGGTGCCATTGCCGCTGCCGTCGGCGAGCCGTTGTTTCGCATCATCGAGAACGGCGAGATCGAATTCGACGCCGAAATTCCCGAAGCCCGGATCGGTACAGTCAAGGTAGGTCAGGAAACCAAGATCGATGTCGCCGGCGGCAACGACGTTACAGGCAAAGTACGGCTCATCTCTCCGGCGATAGATCCAATGACACGCCTCGGTCGGGCGCGCATTTTCATTGGCGACAATCCATCGCTGAGGATCGGCTCGTTTGCCAAAGGCTCGATTGAAACGGCATCCGGCTCCGGGCTGGCAGTCCCCGCTCCGGCAATTCTATATTCCGCCTCCGGGCCAAGCGTGCAGCGCATTGTCGACGGGCGGGTGCAAACAGTCTCGGTCGAAACCGGCCTTGTCGCCGGTGGCTACGTCGAAATTCGCAAAGGCTTGAGCGCCGGCGATATTGTCGTCGCCAAGGCGGGCACATTCCTGCGCGACGGAGATGCAGTCAGACCAGTTCGGCCAAACTCGGTCGTGAGTGAGGTGAAGTAATGAACTTCAACATCTCCGCCTGGTCGATCCGCCAACCGGTCCCCTCGCTCGTATTGTTCATGGTGCTTCTGGCGCTCGGCTGGATGAGCTTCATCAACTTGCCGGTCGCCCGCTTCCCCAATATCGACGTTCCCGTCATTCAGGCGATGGTCACGCAGTCGGGTGCAGCCCCCTCCGAACTCGAAACGCAGATAACGAAAAAAGTCGAAGACGCGGTTGCCGGCATCAACGGCGTCAAACACATTACCTCGACCATTACAGAAGGTGCCTCCCAGACGATGATCGAGTTCCGGCTCGAGATCGATCAGGATCGTGCCTTGAACGACGTCAAGGATGCCGTTTCGCGCATTCGCTCTGATCTGCCGCGCACCATCGATGAACCGATTATTCAGCGCATCGAGATCGAGGGGCTGCCGATCGCGACCTATGCCGCCCGCGCACCGGCAATGTCACCCGAAGAGCTTTCCTGGTTCGTCGACGACACGGTCAAACGTATCCTTCTCGGTGTGAAAGGCGTCTCCGCCGTCGACCGTATCGGCGGGGTGACGCGCGAAATC
This sequence comes from uncultured Hyphomicrobiaceae bacterium, assembly GCA_964352165.1. Taxonomy (GTDB): domain Bacteria; phylum Pseudomonadota; class Alphaproteobacteria; order Rhizobiales; family Hyphomicrobiaceae; genus CAYGRH01. The sequence goes on from CAYGRH010000227.1 coordinate 3,535, forward strand.
CGCGTAGCGCTCAATCCCGACCGTCTGCTTGCGCTCGGCATCACCGCTGGTGACGTCAACCAGCAGCTTCGCGCAACCAACGTCGACATGGCCGGTGGCCGCGGGGAGATCGCCGGCCGGGAGCAGGCCATTCGCACGCTGGCCGGCAAGAAAACCGTGGCAGATCTAGCCGCCACCGCCATCACTTTGCCCGGCGACCGCAAGGTCCGGCTCGACCAGCTGGGTACGGTCACAGATGCCACCGAAGAACCGCGCGGCTTTGCGGAGCTTGACGGAAAACCCGTCGTCGCCTTTTCGATTTCACGCTCGAAGGGCTCCAGCGAAACGAAGGTAGCCGAAGCCGCCGCCGCAAAGATTGCAGAGATCGAGTCAAGCCTTGACGGCGTGGAGCTGACACGCATCGACACCACGGTCGAGTACACATTCGGTGTCTACGAATCCACGATGAAGACGCTGCTGGAAGGCGCAGTCCTCGCCATCCTCGTCGTTCTCGTCTTCTTGCGCGACTGGCGCGCGACCATCATCGCGGCTGTCGCCCTTCCCCTCTCGATCATCCCCGCCTTCTGGGCAATGAGCGTTATCGGCTTTTCGCTCAACCTCGTCTCGCTACTCGCCATAACCATCGTGACCGGCATCCTGGTCGACGACGCGATCGTTGAGATCGAGAATATCGTCCGCCACATGCGGATGGGAAAGTCCGCCTATCGCGCCGCCGTCGAGGCCGCCGACGAGATCGGTCTTGCCGTGATCGCCATCACCGTCACCATCATCGCTGTCTTCGTGCCGGTAAGCTTCATGGGCGGCATCGCCGGGCAATACTTCAAGCAGTTCGGGCTGACGGTCGCATTTGCAGTGTTTTTCTCGCTGCTTGTTGCCCGCCTCATAACCCCGATGATGGCCGCCTACCTGATGCGCGCCAAACCGCATGTCGAGAAGGAAGGATGGCTGATCAACCGCTACACGCAGATCGTGAGCTGGTCCGTCCGCCACAGCAAGATCGCCGTCTTCATGGGCCTGATGATATTCGTGGCCTCCGTCGGAAGTTTCTTCCTGTTGCCATCAGGCTTCCTCCCTCGCGAAGACGTCGCCCGCACACTGCTGTCCGTTGAACTGCCGCCCGGCTCGCTGCTCGAAGACACCCGCAAGGTCACAGCCGACATCTCGCGCAAATTGCGCGCACGCTCCGATGTTGAAAGCGTATTCGTCAACGGCGGCACATCTTTTGGCGCGGGCGGAGTGACGGGCGGTCAGGTTCGCCAGGCCACAATCACGATAAACCTAACCCCGAAGAAGAAGCGCGACGTCCCCCAACACGAGATCGAAGAGGATATCTCCCGCAGCCTCGCCGACATCCCAGACATTCGCTATTGGTTTCTCCAGGACAACGGCCAGCGCATGTTCCAGCTCGTCGTCTCGGGCCGCGAGGGTGAAGCCGTCGACAGAGTCGGCGCGCAACTGACAAGCGAGGCAAAGCGCCTCGATACGATGCTGGCGAACGTCGTATCGACCGCCGAACTTGACCGGCCGGAACTGCGCGTCATTCCACGCACACAAATCGCAGCCGAAATGGGCGTGTCGACCATGGCGATTTCGGAAGCCGTCCGCATTGCAACCATCGGTGACATCGGGGCCAATCTGGCAAAGTTCGACATCGGCGACCGCCAGGTGCCAATCCGCGTTCAGCTTGAGGAAAGCGCGCGCACGAACCTGCAGCTCATCCAGGCGCTCAAGGTGCCGACCTCCAGTGGTGAAGTCATTCCGCTGTCAGCGGTGGCAGACTTCAACCTGTCCCAGGGTCCGACCTCCATCGACCGCTATGATCGGGCTAGGCGCATCCTTATCGGCGCGGGGCTCGTCGGTCGAACACCGCTCGGTGATGCTGTCAACGAAGTGATGGCGCTCCCTGCCGCCAAAGACCTGCCGCCCGGTATCGAAGTGAAGCAATTCGGCGATGCCGAAATCATGGGTGAAGTCTTTGCAGGCTTTGCCGATGCCATGGCTGCCGGCCTGATGATGGTCTACGCGGTGCTGGTCCTGCTGTTCGTCAGCTTCCTCCAACCGATCACGATCCTGTTCTCGCTTCCCCTGTCGATCGGCGGCGCCATCGTCGCACTGGCGATCACCGGCAACCCGATTTCGCTCCCAGTCGTCATTGGCATTTTGATGCTGATGGGGATCGTCACGAAAAACGCGATCATG
>CAYGRH010000228.1:0-5710 GCA_964352165.1 uncultured Hyphomicrobiaceae bacterium
TGACGTTATTGCGTTCCTGACCCACCTTGCGGAATTCGTGGGGCCGGATGCGCGCTTCGTTCACCAGGGGATGACGTCATCTGATGTGCTCGATACCTGCCTCAACGTGCAGCTTACGCGGGCAAGCGACATTCTGCTGGCCGATATCGACCGGCTGCTGGCGGCGCTGAAGATCCGCGCGATCGAGCACAAGAAGACGATCACGGTCGGGCGCAGCCACGGCATTCATGCCGAGCCGACGACGTTCGGTGTGAAGCTCGCCTACGCTTATGCAGAATTCGAACGCAACCGGGCGCGGCTGGTCAATGCGCGTGCCGATATCGCGACGTGCGCGCTGTCAGGTGCCGTGGGTACGTTTGCCAACATCGATCCGCGCATCGAAGTGTATGTGGCCGAGAAGATGGGCTTGTCGCCGGAACCTGTTTCCACGCAGGTCATTCCGCGCGACCGCCATGCCATGTTCTTTGCAACGCTGGGTGTGATCGCATCCTCCATCGAACGGCTGGCAACCGAAGTGCGCCACCTCCAGCGCACCGAGGTTCTGGAGGCTGAGGAATATTTCTCGCCGGGTCAGAAAGGGTCATCGGCGATGCCGCATAAGCGCAACCCGGTGCTGACCGAAAACCTGACGGGCCTTGCGCGCATGGTGCGCTCGTATGCTTTGCCGGCAATGGAAAACGTCGCTCTATGGCATGAGCGGGACATCTCGCACTCGTCCGTCGAACGCATGATCGGGCCTGATGCGACGGTGACACTCGACTTTGCCCTCAATCGGATGGCGGGAGTAATCGAGAAGCTCGTCATCTATCCGGATGCAATGAAGCGGAACCTCGATCGTCTGGGCGGGCTGCACAATTCGCAGCGCGTGCTGCTTGCCTTGACCCAGAAGGGCGTGAGCCGCGAGGACGCCTACCGGCTCGTGCAGCGGAACGCGATGAAGACATGGGAAGAAGGCAAAGACTTCCTGTCCGAGCTTAAGGCGGACGCAGATGTGAGCGCGCAGTTGTCAGCCAGCGAACTCGAAGCCATGTTCGATCTGGGCTACCACACCAAGCATGTGGACACGATTTTTGCCCGCGTGTTCGGGACGGCATGATCCAAGGTTGACGCTTCAAGCTCCAGTTCGCGGGCAGCTTGAAGGGGAGGTGCATCATGCGGCTGGCGGGTGCATTGAATAAGGACCGGCACGATCCATGAAATCTTCTGAAGTCGATATCCTGATTGTGCCGGGCTGGTCGAGTTCGGGGCCTCAGCATTGGCAATCGCGCTGGGAGAAATCGCTCAAGACAGCGCGGCGCGTCGAGCAGGCCGATTGGTACAAGCCATCCAAAGCCGTTTGGATCGAGTCGATTTCCGATGCTGTTGAGGCGGCCTCAAAGCCGGTCGTTCTGGTGGCGCACAGTCTCGGCGTCATTACCGTTGTTCATGCGGCGGGACAATTGCCGAGGGGAAAGGTCACAGGGGCGTTTCTGGTGGCCCCTGCCGATGTCGAGAATGCGGGGGACTGGCCTGTCACCAAGGGGCAACGGTTTTGCGAGCACGGTCCCGACTTTTCGCCGATCCCGGTGGGGCCCCTGCCCTTTGCCTCGGTTCTGATTGCTTCGACGACCGATCCATACTGTTCGCTGGAGCGTGCGCAGGAGCTGGCGCTCGATTGGGGTTCGGTGCTCGTCGAGGCGGGTGATGCCGGCCACATCAATCTTGATTCAGGGCACGGCCCGTGGCCTGAAGGCCTGATGCGGCTTGGCTGGTTTCTCAAACAGCTTGGCCCCGCTGCGGGTGAGTGAACCCCTGTACGCTTCGCACCCCAAAACAAAAAAAGCGTCGAACCGGTCGGGTTCGACGCTCTATTGACGAGGCTGGTCTCAGCGACCGGCTTCGAGCTGCGCGACGGCTTCGGCCAGGAACTCGCCCATCTTGGCGCGAATATCGGCTTCGTTCACATCGATGCCCTTGGCGTCGAAGTCGCCCTTGATTTTGCGGTAGACGTCGTCGTCGCCTTTTTCCTCGAGGTCGGCGCGGCGCACCTGCTTTTGATAGTCAGCCACGTCGTCGCCGGTGATGCCGAGCTTTTCGGCGGCCCAGGCGCCGATCAGGTTGTTGCGCCGGGCTTCGGCTTTGAATTTCAGGTCCGCGTCGTGGGCGAATTTCTTTTCAAAAGACTTTTCGCGTTCGTCGAATGTGGTCATGAGTGCCTCCACCTTAAGTTGCGTTAACGCTGCGCTATCCACCCTGGGGAGTGGCGGATGTGCCGCATTTACCCTGTTTCGCGGCTGAGGATTACTCCGCGCGGGCCGACAAATCAATGACTTGGGGGCGCGGTTACCGAGATACCAGCCGTGCACTGGGATATCATTGTTTCGCCGCGCTCGTTCGGCTAGTGTCGGCCTTCGAAATTCTGGTCTCCGAGTCGGTCTTCGTGAGCATGCCGCGGACAAGGTGTGGCGCGAAAACAATCGGCTGATCAATATCTTAGGGCCGCAGCAGGCCGCGTACAAAAAAGAAGCAATACCCCATGAGCTCCATTCTCAAAGGACCAGGCATGAACAGGCGGCGCCGCATCTATGAGGGTAAGGCCAAAGTCCTCTATGAGGGCCCTGAGCCGGGGACCCTGATCCAGCATTTCAAGGACGACACGACGGCATTCAACAGCGAGAAGCATGCGCTGATTGAAGGCAAGGGCGTATTGAACAATCGCATCTCCGAGATGGTGTTCACGCGGCTTGGTGAGATCGGCGTGCCGACTCATTTCATCCGCCGCCTCAACATGCGCGAGCAGCTCATTCGCGAAGTCGAGATCATTCCGCTCGAAGTCGTTGTGCGCAACGTCGCTGCGGGATCGCTGTCGAAGCGGCTCGGCATGGAAGAAGGCACGCAACTGCCGCGCTCGATCATCGAATTCTACTACAAGGATGACAAGCTCGGCGACCCGATGGTGTCCGAAGAGCACATCACGGCGTTCGGTTGGGCTGCCCCGCAGGAGATCGACGAAGTCATGCAGCTTGCGCTGCGCGTGAACGACTTCCTCGTAGGGCTGTTCCTCGGCATCGGCATCCGTCTTGTCGACTTCAAGGTCGAGTTCGGCCGGCTGTGGGACAACGAGCAGATGCGCATCGTGCTGGCCGATGAGATCAGCCCCGATTCGTGCCGCCTGTGGGACATCTCGACCAACGAGAAGCTCGACAAGGATCGCTTCCGGCGCGATCTGGGCGGTGTGCTCGATGCCTATCAGGAAGTCGCACGCCGGTTGGGAGTTCTTACGGAAGCCCGGCCGCAGAAGGGTGGCGGCCCGGTTCTTGTGGCATCCAACCCGGATGACAAGTCTGAGTGAATTTATCGGCCCTGCTCAGCGCTTCCGGGCGGGAGCGGGCAGATCTGATATAACAAGGCGCGCGGACCTATAACGTTCGCGCGCTTTTTACCTGGAACTATGCGGGGACGAGGAGCATGGGGATGAAGGCTCTCATCAAGATCACATTGAAGAACGGCGTTTTGGACCCGCAGGGCAAAGCGATCGAGCATGCTCTGGGCGGGCTTGGGATTTCGGGCGTGGAAGAAGTGCGGCAGGGCAAGTTCATCGAGGTGGAACTGACCGAGACCGATCCGGCGCTGGCCAAGGAGACTGTTGAGCGCATGTGTTCGCAGTTGCTTTCCAACCCGGTCATTGAGAACTATTCCTACGATCTGGTTTAGGCAGACCTGTTCTGGCTGGCACAGCCAACGGTGGTTCAGAGCAATGAGCGAGATGCGATGAAGGCCTCAGGGCATGACGAGCGCGGCAAGGCTGGCGAGAATGACGATGCCAAGCGCGCCATCAAGTTCCTCGCCATCAAGGCTGCGATCTTCATTCTCATTCCGGCACTTGCTGCCGCGGCTGCCGTCTACTTCACGCTGAAATAGCGCAAGGAGAGCGCAAATGATCCGCGCTTCGGTTATCGTATTTCCTGGTTCCAACTGCGATCGGGACATCAAGGTGGCGCTGGAGGCCGTGACGGGCTTTCCCGTCCGCATGGTCTGGCATGGCGATGCAGATGTGCCATCGTCCGATCTGATTGTGCTGCCTGGTGGATTTTCATATGGCGACTATCTGCGCTGCGGGGCGATGGCTGCGCATTCGCCCATCATGCGCGACGTGGTTGCCAAGGCGAAGGCCGGTACGCCGGTCCTGGGGATCTGTAACGGGTTCCAGGTCCTGTTAGAGACGGGGCTGCTGCCCGGGGCGCTGATGCGGAATGCGTCCTTGAAGTTCGTCTGCCGCGATGTTCATTTGAAATGCGAAAACAAGACGACGTTCTTCACGCGGGTCTATCGTGAAGGCGAGGTGACGCGGGTGCCCATCGCCCATCACGACGGCAACTATTTCGCCGATGAGGATACGCTAGACCGCCTCGAAGGCGAGGGTCAGGTCGTGTTCCGCTATTGCGAAGCCGATGGCAGCATCTCGAACAAGGCCAACCCGAATGGCTCCCAGCGCAATATCGCAGGCATCTGCGATCCGACCGGGCGCATCGTGGGGATGATGCCGCATCCTGAAAGGCTTCATGAACAGGCTCTTGGCGGGACTGATGGGCGGCGGATTTTCGAATCCATCGTCGTCAACATGGCCGAGGCGATGGAAGGCTGAGGAAAACTGATTACCGATTCTCTGCGACGCCGTTGGTTGGCGTGTCGCCAATAAAAAAGGGAGCCTGCTTAGCTCCCTTTTTCTACTATTCTCGACTTGCGCGGTCCCGAGCTATCCGGGAAGCGGGTGCATTCGCACTTACTTGGCTGCGAAGGCGACCTGATCGAGGATTTTGACTCCCATGGACGCGGCAGATGGGGCGCACGCGAATTCAAGCGTTTTGCCGTCGGCCGTATCGAAGCGCGCGGCACGCGTCGGGATAACGGGGATCGTGATGCGAGTTGCAGCGCCTTTGATGTTGTCTTCGCCGCGATCGGCCATCAGGACCGTCAGCGAGCAGACGCCGCCTTTTGCCATGTAATAGGCCACGGCATGTTTGGAACCGACGTCGAAGCTCTGACCCTTTGCCGGCTTCAGCACGATTGGCTGGGCAAGCGTGGCGGCAAATGCCACCGAGGTCATTGCAACCAGCGCCGATGCGGTTGCTGCGATTTTCGTTGCTACGGTCTTCCGAGCCATGGCTCTTCTCCTTTGTCGTCATCAGCGCGAGGGTTTTGTCTAAAATTCATCCCGCGCAGTAAGTCAGCGAGTTGGGGCCCTGAACTGCGACATGCAGAACTGAGCGGCTGACTTGAGGAGACACTACCCGCGTTGAACTTGCTGAGTTAGCCACCGCGGCGCACTCCAGCATTGCCGATTGTGCAGCGCGGTATCGCCGCGCGGCGTGTGGGCGCGGATAGCCTTTTTTCGGGCTTTTCGGGTGATTGTGCGGCGCAACCGGGTGGCCGATTCCCTACCCGCCGGTGGTTTAGTGCAGGGCTGCAGGGTTCGTAGTGAAACGAGCGATGAAACTTCGGTTGATTGCATACATCGCAATTGAATTATCGCTGGGTGTTGCAGGTTGCTTTTTTTGCCCAGTTCGCTGTGTCAGCCGTGGCGACAGGGGCAGCGATGGGCGCTATAAGCGGGCCAATCATTTCAAGGCAGCCTGCAAGGGGACTTGCGGCAGCGAATAATGCGGCGCTGGGAAATGCCCGGCGCCTGCTTGCGAAACGAAAGATCACATGAGCGCAGACACACAAAACA
>CAYGRH010000229.1:0-5704 GCA_964352165.1 uncultured Hyphomicrobiaceae bacterium
TGATTGTGTCTGAAATCTCCGTTGAGGATTATCGTCATGCACCCTTGTGAGATTATGACCAGCGAGCGCTGCTGATGGGTACTTCGGGCTCCGGCACTGCTCCCGCGCTCAAGCAAACGCCGCTTCATGGCCTTCACCTGAGCCGGGGTGGCCGCATGGTTGGGTTTGCCGGATACGACATGCCGGTTCAGTACGATACGGGCATCCTCTCTGAGCATCAACACACCCGTGCTCACGCCGGATTGTTTGACGTTTCCCACATGGGTCAGATCGCCGTCGACGCACCGGGGGCCGACCTCACCGTTGCGGCTCACGCCCTTGAAGCATTGATCCCCGCCGACCTCGTCGGGCTGGCGCCGGGCCGACAACGCTACGGGCTGTTGACGAACGATCGGGGCGGCATTGAAGACGATCTTATGGTTCAAAACCTCGGCGACAGGCTTGTCCTCGTGGTCAACGCAGCGATGAAGGATGCCGACGAGGCCCGCCTTCGCGCCACGCTTCCGTCGGCCATTCGCATCACCCGCCTGGACAATGCACTGCTCGCCCTGCAGGGCCCGCAATCCGAAATGGCTTTCAGCGCAATCTGGCCGGGTTGTGCAGGCATGCGTTTCATGGACGTCACCCAGGCTGAGATCCTTGGCGAACCCTGCATCGTGTCCCGATCCGGTTACACCGGCGAAGACGGTTTCGAAATCAGCCTGCCTGCTGCAAAGGCCGTATCGCTTGCCAAAGAACTACTTGCCCTTGATGCCGTCAAACTCATCGGCCTTGGTGCGCGCGACAGCCTGCGGCTTGAGGCTGGCCTATGTCTCTACGGCTCGGACCTGGATGGTGAAACAACGCCGGTCGAAGCGCAGCTTGGCTGGGCCATCCCAAAGGTACGCCGCCGAAACAATGAACGCGCCGGCGGTTTTCCTGGAAGTGATGTCATCCTTCGCCAAATGGCGGAAAGCCCGGCGCGCGTTCGCGTCGGCCTTCGCCCGGCAGGCAAGGCTCCGGTGCGTGGCGGCGCGCAACTGTTCAGCGATGAAAGCTCCGCTGAGCCTATCGGCAGCGTCACTTCCGGCAGCTTCGCTCCCAGCCTCGGCACGCCGATAGCCATGGGTTACGTGCCGGCAAGTTTGTCCACTCCCGGTGCCCGAGTGTTTGCGGAAGTCCGTGGAAAGCGGCTTCCTCTTGACGTTTCTCAACTGCCCTTCGTCGCGCACAACTACAAGAGAACTTGATGCGCCATTAGAGCCAAATGCTGAAGGAGACGACCTTGTTAAAGTTTACCAAGGACCACGAGTGGGTGCGGATCGAAGGCGACGTCGCCACGGTCGGCATCTCAGCCCACGCCGCCACTCAGCTCGGCGACCTCGTCTTCGTCGAGTTACCCGAAGTCGGAAAGGAACTTGCCAAGGGCGACAACGCTGCAGTCGTCGAGTCGGTCAAGGCTGCCTCCGACGTCTACGCCCCGCTGTCTGGCGCGGTTACCGAGATCAACGACGCGGTTGCAGAAGACCCATCGCAGGTGAATTCGGACCCGGTCAACACGGGATGGTTCTTCAAACTCAAGCTGAAAACTCCCGCCGAGGCAGACGAACTTCTCGACGAGGATGCCTACAAGGCGCATACCGGATAAGGGCGAAGATGTACGAACCTGAAACCTACAAGCCCTACGATTTTGCAAATCGCCGGCACATCGGACCGTCTCCGGAAGAGATCGCCGGTATGTTGGAAGTTCTCGGCTATGAGAGCCTGGATGCCCTCATCGATGCCGCGATACCAAAAGACATCCGACAGGCCGAGCCGCTCACGCTGGACAAGCCGGTCAGCGAACTCGGCTCGCTTGATCGAATGCGCAGTGTCGCGCGCAAGAACCGCGTGCTCACCTCGCTCATCGGCCAGGGCTATCACGGCACCATCATGCCGCCGACGATCCAGCGCAATATCCTCGAGAACCCAGCCTGGTACACCGCCTATACGCCCTATCAGGCGGAGATAAGCCAGGGGCGGCTGGAAGCGTTGATCAACTTCCAAACGCTCGTGAGCGACTTGACCGGCCTCGATATCGCCAACGCCTCGCTGCTCGATGAGGCGACGGCCGCGGCCGAAGCCATGGCCATGGCGCACCGGCTTGCGAAATCGAAGCAGAACGCGTTCTTCGTCGACCACCAATGCCTGCCGCAGACGATTGCTGTTATTCGCACCCGCGCCGAGCCGCTTGGCTGGGACATCGTTATCGGCGATCCCGAGAAGGATCTCGATCCCGCTGCGGTGTTCGGCGCAATCTTCCAGTACCCGGGTGTCGAAGGGGGCTTTCTTGACTTTACCGAGACGATCGCCGGTCTTCACGCTGCCGGTGCTCTTGCCATCGTCGCTGCCGATCCGATGGCCCTCACTCTTCTCAAGCCTCCAGGCGAGATGGGTGCTGATATCGCCGTCGGATCCATGCAACGCTTCGGTATGCCTGTCGGGTACGGCGGCCCGCACGCTGCTTACATGGCGGTGAAGGATGTCTACAAGCGCGCGATCCCCGGCCGGCTCGTCGGCGTTTCCGTCGACGTCCGCGGCAACCGCGCCTACCGGTTGGCGCTGCAGACACGCGAGCAACATATCCGCCGCGAGAAGGCGACCTCGAACATTTGTACGGCCCAGGTGCTGCCGGCAGTCGTGGCCTCGATGTACGCCGTGTTCCATGGACCGCGCGGCCTTCGCGCCATCGCGGAGCGCATTCACCGCAACACGACGCGCGTCGCGGGCGGGCTTGCTTCGCTGGGCTTCAAAATTGAACCTGAAGAGTACTTCGACACCATCACTGTTGATGTCGGACCCTACCAGGGTCTGATCATGAAGAATGCCGTCGATAACGGCGTCAATCTTCGCAAGGTTGGTTCCGACCGGATCGGCATTACCGTCGATGAGCGGACGATGCCGCAGCATATCAAGGCGGTCTGGCGCGCCTTCGGCGGCTTCGATCTCGAGTTTTCGTTTGACGCGGCCCCTTACCACCTGCCCAAGGCGCTGATCCGCACTTCGCCCTATCTCGAGCACTCGGTCTTCCATATGAACCGGGCTGAAAGCGAGATGACGCGCTACATGCGCCGCCTGGCTGATCGCGACCTTGCACTTGACCGCGCCATGATCCCCCTTGGCTCGTGCACCATGAAGCTCAACGCGACCGTCGAGATGCTTCCCATCACCTGGCCGGAATTCGCGGAGATCCATCCGTTCGTGCCTACCGATCAGGCGCAGGGCTACAACGAGCTGATTGCCGACCTGTCAGACAAACTCTGCCGCATCACGGGTTATGACGCGTTTTCGATGCAGCCGAACTCCGGCGCGCAGGGCGAATACGCCGGGCTTCTGACGATCCGCGCCTACCATCTGGCGCGGGGGGACGATTTCCGCGACGTCTGCCTCATTCCTTCCTCGGCTCATGGAACCAATCCGGCGTCGGCTGCCATGTGCGGCATGAGCGTTGTCGTCGTCGCCACTGACGATGACGGCAACATCGATCTCGCCGATTTCCGGAGCAAGGCCAAAGAACACGCCGACCGGCTTGCTGCAGTGATGATCACCTACCCATCCACGCACGGCGTGTTTGAAGAAACGGTTCGCGAGATTTGCGAAATCGCTCATGCCAACGGCGGGCAGGTCTATCTCGACGGTGCCAACCTCAACGCGCTTGTCGGGCTGGCGCGTCCGGGCGACGTGGGTGCAGATGTCAGCCACCTGAACCTGCACAAGACGTTTTGCATTCCCCACGGCGGCGGCGGCCCGGGCATGGGGCCTATCGGGGTCAAGGCGCATCTCGCGCCGTACTTGCCCGGCCATCCGGAAACGACTGGCGGCGGCATAACCGTCTCGGCTGCGCCCTACGGCTCTCCGGCGATACTGCCGATCTCGTGGAGCTATTGCCTTTTGATGGGTGGGGAGGGCCTGACCCAGGCTTCGAAGATCGCCATTCTCAATGCGAACTACCTGGCGAAGCGGTTATCCGAAGCCTATCCAATTCTCTACAGCGGCAACAACGGCTGTGTTGCGCATGAGTGCATCCTCGACACTCGTCCGTTCAAGGAGGACGCCGGCATAACGGTGGACGATATTGCCAAGCGTCTCGTCGATTGCGGCTTCCACGCGCCGACCATGAGTTGGCCGGTCGCCGGTACGCTGATGGTCGAACCAACGGAATCCGAAACTAAGGCCGAACTCGACCGCTTCTGCGAGGCCATGCTCGGCATCGCTCGCGAGATCGCCGATGTCGCCGAAGGCCGGTTAGATCCGGAAAACAATCCGCTGAAGCGCGCGCCGCATACGGTTGAGGATCTTGTCGGCGAATGGGACCGGCCCTATCCAAGAGAGCAGGGCTGCTTTCCCCCCGGCGCACTCCGAATCGACAAGTACTGGCCGCCGGTCAACCGCGTCGACAACGTCTACGGCGACCGTCATCTGACCTGCACCTGCCCGCCAGTGGAGTCTTACGCGAAGTAGACGTTAACGGGGCGCCTCCAACAATCGCTCCCCGGTTTGGCAAGTCATTGATGTTGTATCCAACGATGGTCTCTGGCAATTGCAGCCCGTTCAATCGGAAATCGCTTTGATCCCAAAGCCTCTCTGCCTCGAGCGTCTGCATGAAGTCTGAATCCGCAAATGCTTCAGAGGAAATAACATGGTGATTCTGGTAGGTGATCGCGTATCCGTCGACGACCTTCTGGCGATCGGATGCAGCATTTGCAAATTCATATTTCGGAAGCTGACACGTCCATCCTCCTGATTGAATAGCCTCAAATTCTTGTGAGTTCTTGTTACTCGACGCGGCAGGTTTTGATTGAGACCCAACCGATCATCATGCGCGACTTGAAAAACTGCCATAAGCTATCGGAACAGGCATCTTGCACCGAGCGTTTTCCCTCCATTACCCTCCATAAGTGCCGCCCCTCGATCTTGCTTCGTTCAAGAACACACGGCAGGTCGTCGCCCGATGGGATGCCCCCCCCCAATAATCGGGATCGCTCTTTTCCCGCACCCAGGGTTTGTCTTGAATGTCATAGGTCATCACCGTTTTCTCGAGGTTCAGACAATCGATTTTTGGCGGCGCCAGGAGAAGCCAGTGGGTTCCGTGCCGCAATTTGCCATCGACCGGTTTCTCCGTTCTGATTTCTATTGGCAGAAACCGGTGAACACCGGGCTCGTTTTCGTCCAAAAACTCCTTGATCGCCGGTGCCAAAATGAAAGGACCTGTCGAATTACCTAGAATTTCGGGAACACGGCCGTCGATTAACCGGCCAATGAGCATCGATTGTGTCTCGGGGACCGACGAGATTTCTTCATTGGTCGCAGTACCCAAACTGAGTCTTGCCCTCAGCGCCTTCTCTATTGGTGGTTCCCACTCTGAGGCTCGGGATAACGCCACCCCGGTTACCGGTCCCGATCGGAGAAGTAGATACGCTTTGTCCATTCAAACCACCTTCACTTTCGGCTTGCTGCTGGCGGAATCGAGGTATTTGAATTCGCGCACCGAGCTTAAATCTCTATCCCCAACCATCACATCCCACCTCCCGCCACCCGCATCTGAAACGCGCCGGCGTTTTCGTTGACGCTGGCGTCGATTGCGCCGCCGATGGGGCCGAGCAGAGCGCCGGGAACGAAGCTGTCACCGCGCGGCTCCACCATTCTTGATTGCGCGTGCGACACGCGTTCCGCGAGCCGGCCGCAC
>CAYGRH010000230.1:0-5702 GCA_964352165.1 uncultured Hyphomicrobiaceae bacterium
GGTTGATTGCGGTACTGGCATTCGGGTTCGGCGCGGCAATGGCTTGGCGCATCCAGCACATCGGGCAGGTGTTCAGCCTTGCCTATCTCGCAATCGCGATGATGTTCCTGCATCGGGCGCTATCGCGCGGATCGGTCATCGCTGGCTTGGGCGCGGGGATCGTTGCCGGGTTCATGGTCCTTGGCCGGGATCAGGTCGCCTTGCTCGGCGTTTATTTTCTGGTTGCTTATGTGATCTGGGAGACGTTGCGCGGGGAGCGCGGGCCGGTCGGACAAATCCGCTCAAGCATCTGGCCATTGTTTGCCGGAGCGGTCGCCGGGGCATTGATCGTCTCGGTGCCGGTGATCCTCACTGCGCTTGTGGCGGAGGCCTCGAACAGGCCTGCCTTCGATCTCGTTTCGGCAGGGCGCGGCTCGCTGCACCCGGCACTCGCATTGACCTTTCTCGCACCCGACATGTTTGGCTCTTCGGGACCCATGGAGGACTATTGGGGGCCTCCCAGTTTTGCGTGGAACGATACCGGGCTGTTCATCGCCCAGAACATGGGACAGCTCTATATCGGCGCCATTCCCGCGCTGCTTGTCCTCATGGGGTTTTGGGGTGGCATTTATCTCAGACGAGAGATCGCCTTCTTCACAGTAGCGGCCGTCTTCGTGTCGGCTTATGCGCTCGGCTGGTACACGCCTGCGTTTTCGGTTTTGCATGCCGTGCTTCCTGGCGTGGACCTTTATCGCCGACCGGCCGATGCCGTGTTTCTGATCGGTTTTCTATTTGCAATTCTCGCTGGCTATTGCGCGCACCGTCTGCTCGCCGATGCTCCCCAAGCCATGTCGCGACTGACTATTTGGGGCACAGGGTTGACCGTCGCCGCTGCCTTCCTGCTTGCAATCCTTCTGGCAGCAAGGTTCGGGAGGGTAGAGCTTTCTGCCCCGCCGATCCTCACTGCGGTGGGGATGATAGCAGCGTCGGCAGCCGTTCTTTGCGCCGCGCTCTGGCTCAACCCCATCCGTCCTATTGCAGCGGGTATGCTTCTCATTGGAGCACTCGTTGCCGATCTAGCCTGGAGCAACGGGCCGGGCGGCGCGACGGCCTTGCCAGCGGAGCATTACGACGTGCTCAGGCCCGACACCGACAATGAAACGATCAACAAACTCAAGTCGCTGACGGCTGCATCGCGCAGCGAGGCGCGTCGTGACCGCGTGGAGCTTGCTGGCCTCGGCTTCCACTGGCCGAATGCATCGTTGACCCACAAGCTGGAAAACACGCTTGGCTACAATCCCGTGCGGCTTGGAATTTATTCCGCTGCGACGGGAGCCAGCGATACGGTCGGGCTGCCGGATCAGCGCAAATTCGCACCGCTGTTTCCATCCTATCGCAGCCTCCTCGCCGATATGCTCGGGTTGCGCTACATCGCGACCGGCGTGGAGATCGAAAAGATCGATCCGGCCCTTAAGCCCGGCGACCTGACGCTGATCGCCAGGACGCCTGACGGCTTCATCTACGAAAACCCGCGAGCCCTGCCGCGCGTGATGTTTGCATCGCAGGGCCAGCTTGCCGATTTTGACGCGATCCTGGAGAGCGGCCAGTGGCCGAAGTTCGATCCGGGGCGGACCGTTCTGCTGGAGGATGGCGTGGGGCAATCGGAACTACAGCACGACACGCCTGATTCCGACCGCGTAAGAATCGTGACTTACGAGAACACCAAAGTCGTCATCGAGGCTGCAAGTCCGAACGGTGGCTATGTCGTGCTCAACGACATCTGGCATCCTTGGTGGCAGGTGAAGGTCAATGGAGGGCCTGCCGACATGCTGCGCGCCAACGTGCTGTTCCGGGCCGTCAAGGTCGCGCCGGGAAAGCAACTTGTCGAATTCTCGTTTGAGCCGCTGGAGGGTGCCATCGCTCAACTTTTCGGCAATGCTGACACCAAGACCAAAATGATGCAGCCCGCAAAGAGGCCTGCCCTATGACCTCCGGCAACTCAACGTCAAGCCAATCCGATTTCGCCAGCAACGGGATGAGCGGGCTGTTCAAGGTCTACTGGCGCGCCATCGGGATGCTTGCGCAAGAACGCTGGACGGCCATTGCCCTTGCTTCAGCGGGGATTGCCATTGCCGGAGTGCAGCTTGCCGAGCCTGTCTTATTCGGCTGGGTTGTTGACGCACTATCAAACCAGCAGGACGCCTTTCCGCTCGTCATGATGTGGGCCGTGCTTGGGTTTGGGGGCATTCTCGCCAACGTCGTAGTCGCTGTTATTTCCGACAGACTTGCCCACCGCCGCCGCCTTCAAGCCATGGGCGATGCTTTCGAGCGGGCCGTCACTTTGCCGCTGAACTATCACGCCGCGCGCGGATCGGGCGCCGTCGTCAGCTCGGTGTTGCGGGGAACGGATGAACTGTTCTGGTTGTGGCTCGGCGCGCTGCGCGAACAGCTCACGGCGATCGTCGGGATCGTGTTTCTCATTCCGCTCGCCATCTCGATCGATGCACGGATGGCTGCCATCCTGGGTCTGCTGGCCATCGCCTATATGGCGCTCAACGTCTACGTGATCTCAAAGACGTCCGGCGGGCAGGCAAAGGTCGAGGCGTTTCGCTACGGGGTTGCTGGGCGCGTCGGCGACGTCATCGGGAACGTCACCATCGTGCAGAGCTTCACGCGGCTGGGTGCCGAGGTTCAGGCCATGCGCGACATGACCAATCAATTGCTGGCCGCCCAATATCCGGTCCTGACGTGGTGGGGCGTGCTGACCGTGCTGCAACGTGCGGCCGCGACCATTGCGATGATTGCGATCTTTGCGGTGGGTTCGATTCTGGCCTTGCGCGGAGAACTCTCCGTAGGTCAGATCGTCAGCTTCGTCGCCTTTGCCAACCTGCTGATCGGCAAGCTCGACCAGCTCTCCTCATTCGTGGTGCGCATGCAGCAGGGCGCGCCGGCCATGGCAAATTTCTTTGCGCTTCTGGATGCCGAGCCCGGCCAAAACGACGTCGACGGGGCTAAACCCCTGACGGGCGTGCGCGGTCACGTTGTCTACGATAACGTCTCGTTCCGGTTTCCTGGTACCGAACAGGGCGTGTTCGATCTGTCGTTTGATGCCAAACCGGGGCAGACCATCGCACTTGTCGGCCCAACCGGATCAGGGAAGACGACGGCGATGGCGCTCCTGCAAAGGCTGCGCGCGCCAGATAGCGGTCGTATTCTGGTTGATGGCGTGAACGCCAAGGAGGCAACGCTGCATTCCTTGCGCCAATCGATCGCCGTCGTGTTCCAGGAAGCTGGCTTGTTCAACCGGTCCATCGGCGAAAACATCCGGATGGGGCGTCCGGACGCTTCCGATGAGGACGTTCGCCGGGCTGCCGAACTGGCGGTTGCCGATGGGTTCATCGAAGCCAAACCGGGCGGCTATGATTTCATGATCGGGGAACGGGGGGCTGCGCTGTCTGGTGGTGAGCGCCAGCGCCTCGCCATTGCGCGCGCCGTCATCAAGGACGCGCCGATCCTGATCCTCGATGAAGCAACAAGCGCGCTGGACGCCGAGACGGAAGCGAAGATCAAACGTGCGGTCGATCAGGTGCGGCGTGGGCGAACCACCTTCATCATCGCCCACCGGCTTTCGACGATCCGCGAAGCCGATCAGATCCTGGTTCTGGAAACAGGCCGCATCATCGAGCGGGGAACGTTCAGCGAGCTTGCCAACGCGGGCGGCCTATTCTCGCGAATGGTTGCGGAAGGCGGCTTTATCGTCCCGGGCATGGACCCCGATACCATCCAGGACCCGTTGATGGGGATCTAGAGTGTTTTCAACGGCTCAGAGGCTGGGAGGAGGCGCGCAGCAAATAAGCCGCGCCCTGTTTACGAGGACGCGGCTTATTTTAAATTTCTTTGCGGATAAAGCCTTGGCGGCTTGGCCTACAGTTTGTGGGCCATGCGCACGCGCTTGGTTTCCAGGTAGCGCTTGTTGTGTCGGTGCGGAGGTGTCACGACCGACACCTGTTCGACGACGCGGACGCCTTCGGCGCGCAACGCTTCCAACTTTGCGGGGTTGTTGGTGATCAACTTGATCTCACCAAAGCCAAGATCGAACAGGATAGCTGCCGCCAAGTCGTAGTCGCGCGCATCAATGGGAGCACCGATTTCGACGTTGGCATCGACCGTGTCGCGGCCCTGATCCTGAAGAGCGTAGGCGCGGATCTTGTTGACCAACCCGATCCCGCGACCCTCGTGGTAGGGAAGGTAGATCAGCACGCCGTTTGGTTCGTTGACGATGATTTCCAGGGCTGCCTGAAGTTGCGGATAGCAGTCGCAGCGCAGCGAATGAAAGATGTCGCCGGTTACGCAGCCGCTGTGGACGCGCACAACTGGAGTTGCAGCGGCTTGCGGTCCTTCCCCACGGTTTATCAGCACCATGGCCTGTGAAGTAGGATCAGACCCTTGGTAGGCCCGCGCCTCCAAAGATAGCTCACGACCGTGAAAGTCGATGGGCAGGACGGTTTGTGCCGACCAATCGATGTCCAGCACAGTGGACCGGATCGCACTCGTTTTCATATAGTTCTCCAAACGGAAATCCTTGCGGGAGATACCTGCGCCGATTTTTGCGACTTAGAAAACTGAAACATCGCCGCAGGTCCCAAAGGTGACGATATGATAACGCCACATCCACCCAGTTTGGTTCATTAGCTTATCAATTGGGTCAGGAGCATGACCAAGAGATGTGGCAATACGGCTCATTCAGTGGCTCAATTTTATGTTTGGAGGCAATGACTTACGGCGCGAGTCGGGGCGTGCCTGAGATGCAGTATTCCGCCACCTGATCAGGTAACGGAAGTTAACGCACTTAAGCGTCTAAGCCGACGATCAACAAAAGTTTAGTCGTTAACGCCGGGCTGTCACGTTATCGGGCGGAACTTAGTGTGAAGCTGCAATCCGGTTATCTGCTCAGTGGTCAATTGAAGCTGAACTCGGACGCCGGATTTTGAGGCCTTTATCATCATGCACATCTCCGGGTCCGCAAATTTAATCGGCAGAGCAATCGCCCCCCGGCACTCACTCATCGTGCTGGTTTCGATCTGCGCGGTTCTTTGTCTCAACGTCGCCTACAGCGCTCAACTCGTCGATGCGTTTGCGATCCGCGACTATGTGTTTTCGGCACTCGCACACGGTGGGATCTATTGCGCGGCTGTCTGGTTCGTTCTTCATCGGACGACAGGAACGCGCGATCTCGTCGTCATCCTCTTGGGTGCAGTCGTGCTCAGGCTCATTGCCATGTCGTCTGAGCCCAATCTTTCGACCGATGCATTTCGCTATGTCTGGGACGGCCGGATCGGACTGGCAGGGATCAACCCCTATCTGTTCGTTCCAGCCGACCCAGCGCTTGCCTCGTTCCGCGATGCGGAGATCTTTCCCCACATTCTCAAAAAAGACATCGCGCACACCATTTATCCGCCCGCAGCGCAGTTGGTCTTCATGACCGGGTCCGCGATATCGGAATCGATTTTTGGAATGCGCGCGGTCACGGCTGCGTTAGAAGCGCTGACGATCGTGGCGTTGATCGGCTGGTTGCGGTCCGACAACCTGCCTGCCTCGCGCGTCATCATTTATGCATGGCATCCGCTGCCGATCTGGGAATTTGCCTCCCAGGCTCACATTGATGCCGCTGCCACTGCCTTTATTGTTATCTTCGCCATGTCTTTTGCCGCCATGGGTTTTTA
>CAYGRH010000231.1:0-5604 GCA_964352165.1 uncultured Hyphomicrobiaceae bacterium
CAGCCACCCCGTCCACGAGGCCCGCCCCACAGCCGCGCCAGCCACCGCATTCGAAAAATCCGAGCACGTCCTGGCATTCATCAGCACCTATCGCGAAAACAAGGAACCGGCCCGCGTAGCAGATGCCGTCCGGGCCATGGTCCGCTTCGGCCTGATCTCAGACCCGGAAAAAGCCGGTATCTATACCGGCTTCCTCGCGGGCGTCATCGGGGAGAACCAGGTCGAAGCCGACGAGCTGATCGCTGGCATGTTCCCCATGCCGCCAACCGAGCAGGTCGTCCTCATCAAGGCCATCGCCTTTTGCGGACTGCCCGACTGGAAGGAGTTGATGGGCCGCTTTGTCGAGCGCATGCCGGCCCGCAAGGTTCTGATCCGCAAGTATTTGTTTGGCGATGGCCTCACACTCGAAGCACTCCCACTTGACGATCCCTTCGTCCTCGATGCCCATTGGGGATACTACTTCGCGACCGGATCGTGGCAGCCGGCATCCCGCCTGATCGACGCATTGGCCTGGGCGGGCGAACGCAACGACGTGGAAAAACTCACCATTGGCTCAATGGCCAAATGGACCTACGCCACGAACGCAACGCGTGACAAAAACCTTCTCGACCTCGCCAAGACGCAGCTTGCCCACCGTCCAGAGGCGGTAGCGGTGCATTTGCGTGAGGTGATCGAGGCAGCCGAATTGTTCGAAACCCACAAGCTGCGCACCAAGGCCGTCAAGGCGATTGAGGAACTGCAGACCAAGGGCTCACAGTTCAAGCGCGACTGGAACACCTGGGGGGCAGCCGGCCAGACCGTATTGGCACTTGGCTGTGTAGCTGCGGGCGCATTGGGACAAGTGCAGTTCGGGATACCCTGCGTTGTCGGCGGCGCGCTGTCATCGGCGGCATTGAACTATCTCGGACCATCGAAATAGATCTGAGCGCTCCAATTCCCGCACGAGAACCGGCAAGCTCTCAGGCAGCTGTCGGATCATCCGGTGTATTGACGGGCGTAGCAGGCCCGACCACCTGACGTTTCTTGCGCTTGCGCAGCTTAGTGTAGCTCATCGGCGTCTGAAACAGCACGAAGGTCAGATCGCCAACTTTGTTGCCCCAAAGGTTGGAAAAAAACTCGCGCGACACGCGCTGCGCTGCCGTGATCCTGTGCCCGCCATCGACGACAATCCAACGCCCCTTTGCACCGATGCGGCAGACAATGGGTTCAAGGCTTGAATACCCCTTACTGCGGATCGAGCGAAGCACGGCAGCCAGCCGCGGACTATCCAGCCGCTCCTGATGCTTCAACGGCACCAGATCCAGCATCTCTATGGGCACTTCAACCTCAGCGATACCGTCGACGAACTCGATGTTATCGAGGTCTTCAGGACGCCGGATCTGTTGCAACCGCGGGACGCGGCTGAGTTGAAGATTTGAAAAGTGCATGCAAGAGCACCCACGACGCGGCATCAGCCGCCACCAGATAACGCAAGGCACCGCTCATAACATGGTTATACTGAATCGCACGATCATTGAAAATCGCGACATGCCCGGACAGCCCAGCCGCCCCGTAAACTCGACAACGCGGCAAGAATGTCGAAGATTCAATCTTCCCGATTCACCTGAACTTGCTGGCTTGAACGCGAGATGGCGGCAAGACGCGAAACCGCCCCAAGATCACCCGGCGTATCGGCCTGATCTTGCGGCACGGCATCGGCAATTGGTCGCTTTGCCTTGAGACCGGCAAGCGCTCGCAAATTATCGCCCGAACCTTTGTCCGCGCGCGGCGAACAATATCTCTGCATGAACTGGTTCGCCGTTTTGGCAAGCGCAATATGATAACGCGGATCGGCAGCCCAGCGTTTCGTCAGATCGGAAAACCGGATCGCACGGCCCTTCTTGCGCGAAACACTGACGATTACGTCCTGCTTCAGGCGAGTACGCGGCGCCACGGGTTCTGCTAAATACTCGCCGGAATAAGCAATGAGGTGTTGGATCTGAGCCAGCACGCCCGTCCGAACATCTGGAAAGCTATCGCCTGGTACGCCACCGCCAACAGCTCCAAGACCTGCAAAATTGTTCTGTTTGGGATGCACATCACCCGGCCGGCCGTTCCCGCGCAGGAAGGTGAGGTAATTGGTTTCATGCACCATTTGAAAAAACGCGAAATCCCAGCGCACGTCCCACGACTTGCCCCAGTATTCATACCAGCTTGCAATAGTCTCGAACCGAGGATGGAGCGAGCGGTTACGCTCGGTCAGGAAGGCCATGAGGCGCTCAGGCGTCACGCAAGAGGGAACCTGATTGGCCTTGCTGGTTCGGATTTCCGGGAGGTTCCGCGCGGAAACTGGCGCGGCGGGTGCCGCAACCAGGTTCAACGCCGCGACCACAAGCACGACCCGCGTCAAACTCCAACGCATAAAACCGGCAGCGAAAGATCGCACCAACTCAGGACTCCGGACACATCGCAAACGCCTTGTCGAGCGCCGCGCGCGAACTGTCGAACTCTGCGATCTGCTTGCCACCCTTGGCATAGGCCGCGATGTAGGCGTCGGTCTCGCGCTTTTCCTTGCCCTTATTGACATCCAGCACGGTGTAATTCGTCAGGCCGTCGGTATCGGCCTTGATGATGACGGCTTTTGCACCACCGTAGCTTGCTGTCCACACGCGGCATTTGGCGTCTCCAGCCTCAGCCGTATTCGCTTTTTCCACCGCAGCCTTGCCGCCGGACTTTAACGCGCCGCCACCCAGGACGGCCGTTTTCGTCGCCTTTTCGGCACTGCCGCTATCCACGGAAGGCACGTCGGCTTTGGACGAATTGAGAACCGTGAACGACTTCGCAGGTGGCTGATCGGCGATCGACGTCGCACCCAGTGCCGATTTCTCGGCATCTGCAATTTTCTGCTTGGCGATCTTCTTGGCAACCAGATCCTGAGCCGAACGACCGTCATCGGTCGCGGCCGCGACGCGATTTGCCACAACCGAAGAGTTGCCGCGTACAGCAGCAAGCAATTCCGGGCGCGGATCGGCAATGCTGCAGAAACTTGAGAAGAACAGGTCGTTGATGGCCTTGATATCGTTGGAATAACCACGATCGCCCGGCGACCACTTGCGGGTCAGATGCGTAAACGTCATCGGCCCGCGAATGCTGCGCTGCCATTTGGTCAGAACGCCCCACTCCTGCACCTTGCGCGTACGCTCGGCAACTGGGTTGTCCACGACGTGACCGGCGTACATAGCGACATGCTCGAGATGCGCTCTCACGCCCGAAGAGACGTCCCGGAAGCTCTCACCCCGCTCCCCGTTGCCGGTCGCGCCAAGGCCGGCAAAATTATTCTGCTGCGGCACCACATCGCCCGTATATCGGAGGCTTGCGGTCTCAACGAGCATCTGGAAGAACGCCACGTCCCAGCGCACACCCAGCTCTTCGCCGTGCTTCATATAATCGCTGGCAATCAGATCGTAGCGCTGATCGAGACGGCTGTTTCGGGATTGGAGAAAGGCCATCATCCGTCCCGGCGTCACGCATTCCGGCACCGCATTCGACGACGAGGCCATGATCGGCGGCAGCGAGGCTGCCTTCACGCCGGTCGACAAGGAAGCCAGCAAACCAATGATAGCGGCACAGACAATGATGCGGGACATTCGGGACACCTTGAAGTCTTACAAAAACGGACCTGGACACATCGCGCCCAACATACACTCCGAGATTGTGTAGAAATTTACGGTTAACGCGAGGTTGACGCACACGCCTTATCCGATCACTTTTTCGCGCATCAATTGGGCATCAGTTGGGGCAACGGGCGGGCAAATTGTGACAATCGCGCCTTATTCGCCCATACGGGTGTCAATCCGCGCCCGTCAGAAAACCTGCCGTCGAAGCTGACAACAGGCTCACAATGAACATACCCACCCCGTCTTATCGCCGGTGATGAACTGGCAAGACGGCTGTCGAGGAGTTCACGTCTCACTCGAATGCGCGTCATCTTCGCGCCAGATCAGGTGTTGCCCGCCATCAAGCGCGATCATCTGACCGGTCATGGCGCTTGCGCTCAAAATGAACTGCACGGCCGATGCGATCTCCTCAAGATCGGGCCCACGGCCCAAGAGCGTACGCTTGCCTTCAGCGGCAAAATCCGCATCCGTCTGGTACACGGATCGCAGCACCGGACCTGGGCCGATCGCGTTCACCCGAACCTTGGGAGCCATCGCCTGGGCCAGCGTCTGTGTTGCTGTCCAAAGGCCCGACTTCGAGAGCGTGTAGGAAAAAAATTCTGGCGTTAGCCGCCAAACCCGCTGGTCAATGATGTTGATGATGTTGCCCCGCTTGGCCTCCGGCAACCCGAGATAGAGAGCGCGCGCCAGGAATACCGGCGCCTTCAAGTTGACATCGAGATGCTGCGCCCAAAGCTCCTCGCTCAGATCCTCGACATTGTCGTTATGAAATTCCGAAGCGTTGTTGATCAGACAGCACGGTGCCCCCAGGGCTTGCGCGCAAGCTGGAACGATGCGTTCGACATCCCCGGCGCGCGCCAGATCGCCGCCAACGATCGCGCCGACCCCACCGGAACTAGTTATCTCATGGACAAGTTCCTCTGCCGCCTGCTTCGAAGAGCGATAATGCACAGCGACTTTCCACCCTCTCTTTCCCATATCGAGCGCAAGTGATCGGCCAATACGTTTGGCGGCACCTGTAATCAGAACCGTACCGGGGCATTCATCTCTGTGCGGACTTCCATATGACATTCGCATCCCGCTTTCTTGGCTCGCTATTAGCCGCAGAGTTTTTCACCCACGCGCGACAAACGTGGAACCCAAACAATATATCGAGAAGCTATGGAATCACTGCGCATCAAACGGCGCGGTTCGATTAACGCGGATTACAATGGGCCCGACCGTTTCAATCGTACTTCCAACAGCCACTCGACAGCATCTCGACCACATTGAGTAATGACGAAACGGCCCGGATTCACTGGCTGCCCAGCCGATCGTGCGGGCAAAAATGAACACCTTTAAAATAGCCTGCAACATACCGCAAAAAGTCGCCAGCAAGTCTGCTCAAAAAATATGCAAATAGCCTTTTATTTGGGCGCTGCGATTCAGATCTGTGCACGTTTTACAAGACCAAAGTGCTCAAATTTAATTCATTGAGGCAACAGCGTGTCCCAATTGTAACAACGCGTTTGCAAGGCACCATCGCGACACGATTCAAGCTTGTCCAACAGCGCTAAATTCAGTTTTCTCAGTTCAACGGCGACGCGACAACACGATCAGGGTTGTTCTCGGAGTTGCACTTTCGAAGTTTCATCAATACCGGGGGTTAGTGAAAGATGACGATCCTGAAGAACACAATGATGGCGGGCGCAGCAGCTCTCGCACTTGGACTGGCAACGGTGCCTGCAAGCGCAGCCGATTTGTTCGGTCGCGCACCGGCATACGGCAGCGTCAAGGACGCTCCGATGGAAGAGGGCCGCAAGCTCGAATGGTCCGTCAACGGCGGCGTGATGTCGGACTACGTTTTCCGCGGTCTGTCGCAGAACGACGAAGATCCCTCCTTCTTCGCCGGCGCTGACCTCACCTACGGAATTGCCTACGTCGGCGTCTGGGCCGCGATGGTCGATCC
>CAYGRH010000232.1:0-5602 GCA_964352165.1 uncultured Hyphomicrobiaceae bacterium
TCTGTTTTCAACGCTGGGCGTCACCAAGATGGAACCGCGAATCGCAGCTGTCGTGGATAACACGCCCGCTGCTGCTGCCGGTTTCCAGGCAGGTGATCTGGTTCTCAGCATCAACGGCCGCGAAATCGACGACTTCGGCACTTTGCGCCACGTCGTCTCAACCGGCGCCGAGCGCGACCTGACGTTTGTCGTCGACCGCGGCGGTGAAATCGTGACGCTGATCGTCCAGCCCGAACTTCGCGAGCAGGATGACCAATTGGCCGGCAAGCACACGCGCCCGGTCATCGGCATCCAGGCATCCGCCGAAGTCAGCAAGATCACCCACGAGAGGTTGAATCCTGTAGCCGCCGTATCCCTGGGGGTTGAAAAAACCTGGGACGTGATCACCGGAACACTGACCTACATCGGTGATGTATTCATGCAGCGCCAGAGCGCCGAGCAGATCGGCGGCATTGTTCGGATTGCTGACGTTGCCGGCAAGGTCGCAGCCATCGGATTCGCCGAACTGGTATTCTTTACAGCGTTCATTTCGGTCAGCATCGGCCTGATAAATCTGTTCCCGATACCGCTCCTGGACGGTGGTCATCTCGTCTTCTATGCAATCGAAGCGATTCGCGGCAAACCGCTCAGCGAGAACGTCCAGGAATTCAGCTTCCGCATAGGCTTAGCTTTAATTTTGTGCCTGATGATGTTCGGTTTTTACAACGACCGGGGCATCCTGATGCGCTGGTTTTCGATGGCTGGGTAGAAAGGCGGCCTGTGCTGTATTCTTGCCACTTCCACAGAGCTTGCTGAATCGTTAAAAACTCATGTGCATTGAGGGGTCCGTTCGCTAGGGAATCGTGGTCACAAGCCGCGAAGCGTTCGGAACACCCTCTCATCGTTACGGGGTCCCGCTTGGTTGCCGACAGCGGGGTCTCATTGGGGGATCGGCGAGAACAAGGACAGATCCGCGAATGTCGAATATTCGGATCATGTCGTCAGGGGGCTGGCGCTTTATGGCTTGGTTGCTTTTCGCAACCGCGGCCATTGCGACAGTTACGACCACGGCGGCTCCTACAGCAGCGCAGGCGCAGAGCGTCGTTCGCGATATCCAGGTCGTGGGCAATCGCCGCGTCGAGCCGGAAACCGTTCGCTCTTATCTGCGCTTTTCAGTTGGCGACAGCTACGACTACGGCAAGGTTGACCAGTCATTGCAGGCGTTGTTTGCGACCGGCCTTTTTGCCGACGTCCGCATCGACATGCAGGGCTCTGTTGCCATCGTCACCGTTGAAGAAAACCCGGTCATCAACCAGGTCGCCTTCGAGGGCAACTCCGAAGTCGACACGGCCACGCTGAGCGCCGAAGTGCAGCTCAAGCCACGTTCCATTTACACGCGAGCACGTGTTCAATCCGACGTTCAGCGCATTCTTGACGTCTACCGACGTCAGGGCCGATTTGCTGCAAGCATAGAACCCAAGCTGATTGAGTTGGAACAAAACCGCGTCAATGTTGTCTTTGAAATCCTCGAAGGCACGGCGACAAAGGTCAAGGGCATCAACTTCATTGGTAACAAGGCGTTTTCAGACAGCCAGTTGCGCGACATTATCTCGACAACCCAGGCCGGTTGGTTCGACTTCCTCAAAGGAACGTCGGTCTACGACCCTGACCGCATGTCGCTCGACCGCGAACTCGTGCGTCAGTACTACCTGAAAAACGGCTACGCTGATGTCCGCATCACCGCGGCGAACGCGGAACTCGACCGCGATGGCTCCGGCTTCTTCATCACCTTCGCCATCGAAGAAGGCGAGCTTTACAAGTTTGGTGATGTTCAGATCGAAACCTCGCTTCCTGAACTCAACACATCTACGCTGTACGGCGATCTGCTGACCAACAGCGGCGCTGTCTACAATGGATCGCTGATCGATAAATCCGTCGAGCGTGTGACACTTGCGGTCGCCGAGCAGGGTTACGCCTTCGCCCGCGTCCGTCCACGCGCCGTTCCCGATGTTTATTCGCGCACCATCTCGATGAACTACATCATCGACGAAGGCCCTCGTGTTTACATCGAGCGGATCAACATCTACGGCAACGACCGCACGAAGGACTACGTGATCCGTCGCGAGTTCCGGCTTGCTGAAGGCGATGCCTTCAACCCGCTGCTGGTTGACCGCGCCGAAAAGCGGCTCAAAGGCCTAGGCTTCTTCAAGTCCGCCGAAGTTAAGCGCCGTCCTGGCTCTGCTCCCGACCGTGTCGTCCTTGATGTGGAACTTGTCGAACAGTCCACCGGCGAACTATCGTTCGGCGCCGGCTACTCCACTTCTGAAGGCGTAATCGGCGACGTATCCATAACCGAACGCAACCTTCTGGGTAACGGTCAATTCCTGCGCTTGAAGTTGGGCGGCTCAATTGAGCGTTTGCAGGTCGACTTGAGCTTCACTGAGCCGCGGTTCCTCGACTACAATCTGTCGGCGGGCTTCGACCTCTTCCATAAGGAAGTCGACCAGCGCGATACCTCCGGCTTCCGCAGCCGCAAGACGGGTGGCTCGGTCCGCCTCGGCTTCCCGCTGTCGGAGAACCTTTGGGCACAGACCAACTACACGCTGTCTCGCGACCAGATCTTCGATGTCGACGGCGGTGCTTCGCTCGCCATCCTGGATGCGGCCGGCGAACTGCAGGGCAGCAACGAGGACGGGATCACCTGGACGTCTTCGCTCGGCGGCTCGCTCACCTATGATGCCCGTAACCATCCCCGCAACCCGACAAGCGGCGTCTTCTTCCAGCTTGCATCGGATTTCGCAGGTGTCGGCGGTGACGTGCAGTACGTGCGCTTGACGGGTGAAGGCCGCGCTTATTATCCGGTCGCAGAAAACATCACGCTCGTCGGCCGCTTTATCGGCGGTCACATCGAGGGCTGGGGCGACGATGACATTCGTCTTCTGGATCTGTTCTTCCGCGGTGGGGAAACAATTCGTGGCTTCGACCGCTCAGGCTTCGGACCGCGCGACTTGTCGACGGGAGACGCATTGGGCGGCAAGACGTTCTGGTCGGCAACTGCCGAACTCCGCTTCCCCATTCCGTTCCTGCCTGATGAGTTGGGCATTTCAGGTGCCGTGTTCGCCGATGCCGGTTCGCTGTTCGGTGTGACGGATCGCGTCGACGACTTGGCCGCACAGTGTGGTCAGCGCATCAAGGTCAAAGGCGTCAACCGCCGCGGCGTCTGTCTGGCAGACGACGAAACGGTCCGCGCCTCGGTCGGTGGCTCCGTCCTGTGGAGTTCGCCGGTTGGACCGCTGCGCCTCGACTTCGCTCACGTACTCAATTCCGAGGAATATGACGACGAACAGTCGTTCCGCTTCGGAGCTTCGACCAAGTTCTGATGGCTGCAGGATCGGACTGGGCTATGTTAAAATTGCCCAGTCGGCGGAATTGCTGAAAGATCATCCGCCATCCGGGACACCCGGGTGGCGGAACTTTTTCAAGTATCCCAATCACAGGACTTAAAGCTATGGAGCATCCCGGTTTCTTTGATCGCTCCGGGCCGTTCCCGCTCTCAATGGTTGCCCAAACGGCTTTGGCCGACCTGTCGGAAGGCGCAACCGAATTCGTCGTCCGCGACATCCGGCCTTTGTCCGATGCCTGTCCTGACGATGTAACCTTCCTCGACAATCGCAAGTACCTGCCGCAATTGGCTGAGACCAAAGCAGGGGCATGCTTTGTCTCGCCGGCACTGGCCGCGAAGGTGCCACCCGGAACGCTCCCACTGGCTTCGAAATCGCCATACCACAGCTTTGCACTGGCTCTGCAACTCTTCTACCCCGGCGCAATGCACCCCCAGGTCGCGGCGCAAGCCGACGCCGGTCCCATCGATCCGACAGCAAAGATCGAGGATGACGTTGTCATCGAGCCGGGCGTCATCATCGGGCCGGGCGTCAGTATAGGCCGCGGCACGCGCATCGCCGCCGGTGCCGTCATCGGATACCGGGTTCATATAGGGCGCGGCTGCTATATCGGCGCCCAATCCACCATCACCCATGCTCTGATCGGCGATCACGTAACGATCCACGCCGGCGTGCGCATCGGGCAGGACGGATTTGGCTTTGCCATGGGCCGCGATGGCCACGTAAAGGTCCCCCAGATCGGCCGTGTCGTGGTACAGGATCGCGTGGAAATCGGTGCCAACACCACAATCGACCGCGGGGCCCTTAAGGATACAATCATCGGAGAAGGCTCCAAAATTGATAATCTCGTCCAAATCGGGCACAACGTCGTAATCGGACGCCATTGCGTAATCGTCGCTCAGACGGGGATTTCCGGCTCAACCGAGTTGGGCGACTTCGTTGTAATGGGCGGTCAGTCAGGCACTGTCGGCCACATTTCAATTGGCAGTGGCGCCCAGATTGCGGGTGCCTCCCACCCCAAGGAAGACGTGCCCGCTGGTGCGCGCATGGGCGGAACCCCCGCCCGGCCGCTGCGCCAATGGGGACGCGAACTGGCAGCCGTGACGCGGCTCACGACAAAAGCCGATCGCGGTTCCGGCTCGTGATCGATAAGACCTGATCGACGAAAAGTCGGGCCCGTTTGTCAGGATGGGTTCGGCACCACCAAGAACCCTGACGAAAATAAGCCTTGGAGCACGACGACGATGGACGACGTTACCGATCAGACGAAACTCGAAACCGCCGACATCGCGAAAGTGATGAAGCTGTTGCCTCACCGCTATCCATTCTTGATGGTGGACCGCATGTACGACATGCAGGGCGACACGAGTGCCGTCGGCGTCAAGAACGTCACCATCAACGAACCGTTCTTCCAGGGCCACTTCCCTCAATATCCCGTGATGCCGGGCGTCCTCATTATCGAGGGGCTGGCCCAAACCGCCGGCGCGTTGTGCGTTCACTCACTAGGCGAGAACTACAAAGCCGAGCTCGTATATTTCATGGGGATTGATAAGGCCAAATTCCGCAAACCGGTTCTCCCCGGCGACCAGCTACACTACCATGTCCGGAAGATCCGCAACCGCGGCCGCGTGTGGCGTTTTTCCGGCGAAGCTAAGGTCAACGGCGAAGTGGCCGCAGAGGCCGAAATCAGCGCCATGCTGGCCGACACTGCCGAGGCGCGCGCCTTCGCGAGTAAGAATGGCTGAACCACAAATCCATCCAACTGCAATTGTCGAAGACGGTGCCCGCCTTGGCGATGACGTCAAAATCGGCCCGTTTTCTCATGTCGGGGCAAATGTCGAATTAGACGAAGGCGTCGAACTCGTCAGCCATGCAGTCGTTGCTGGCACGACCCAGATCGGCGCCCGCACGCGCATATTCCCCTTCGCCTCCATCGGCCATCAGCCGCAGGATCTGAAATACAAGGGCGAAGCCTCAACCCTGAAAATCGGATCTGACAATCAGATCCGAGAGGGCGTCACGATCAACCCGGGAACCGAAGGCGGGGGCCTGGCCACGACGATTGGCGACAAATGCGCTTTCCTCGCCAATTCCCATGTCGGCCATGACTGCCACGTCGGCAACAACGTCATCTTTTCCAACAACGTCATGCTCGCCGGCCATTGCACAGTCGGCGACTTCGTCATTCTGGGTGGAGGTGCAGCAGTCATCCAGTTTGCACG
>CAYGRH010000233.1:0-5583 GCA_964352165.1 uncultured Hyphomicrobiaceae bacterium
ATCCTGATCCAGCACCTGACATCGCAAGGCGGCAATCTTGCTGAAGCCGTCGAGCACGACGATGGATCTCTGGCGCTCGCAGGCGACGACGACGACGATTGGCAGCGCACCCGGCTGTTGGCTGAAACGGTCGAAGACCACGAAATGCTGGACCCGGGCCTGGCGCCCGAACGCCTGCTCTATCGCCTATTCCACGAGGAGGAAGTGAGGGCGGGCGAGCCACGTGACCTGATTGACCAATGCCGCTGCTCGCGCGAGCGTGTCGCTGGTCTGTTGGCTGGCTTCGGTGCCGATGAGATGGCCGACCTCAAGGAAGATGACGGCACCATCGCCGTCACCTGCGAGTTCTGCAACACGACCTACCGTTTCGAAGACTAGCCGACGCCGCTTTTGAAAGAGTGGGCAACGACTAATCGCCGAATTTGCGGAACCTTGGATCCCGGGAACAAGTCCCGGGATGACTACTTTGGTTTGGGCAGTCGGGCGATTTGCGCGGCAAATGTCATCCCGGCATTCATTGCCGGGATCCAA
Source organism: uncultured Hyphomicrobiaceae bacterium (assembly GCA_964352165.1). GTDB lineage: Bacteria > Pseudomonadota > Alphaproteobacteria > Rhizobiales > Hyphomicrobiaceae > CAYGRH01. Next base: position 532 of record CAYGRH010000233.1, read on the forward strand.
CTCTCAGCTTCGCGGGCGCTCGGTGGCCAGTGGATGACGCTGCCGCGCCCCAGTCCTTGCGCAGCACAATGGTCGTAGGGCAACCAGCCCCACACCGGCTTGTTGCGTGTGGGCCAGATTAAAAGGCACCATCCCACGCAACTTTAGGAAGCGTGGGCAAAAGTGAAGTCCCGCGCAGGTGCCCGGTCGCTTCCGTGACCGGATCAGCACCGTGAGCGCTCTCAGCCGGCCCGGCGGGCCGTGGAGCAAAGCGAACCGCGGCTAAGGCCGCGCGCCCGCGCAGGCGCCCGGTCGCTTCCGCGACCGGATCAGCGCCGCGAGCGCTCTAGTGCGAAATCAGCACGGGAACCGGCTGGTTTTGCAGGATGTACTGGGTGACGCCGCCGAACAGCAACGAGCCAAATGTACCGCGCCCATAAGCGCCCATCACCAACACATCGGGATCGGTCTTCTTGCAGTGCGCAACAATGGCTTCACCGATGCCGCGTCCCTTGCCTTCAAGTTCGACCGCTGTGGCCGCGATGCCATGACGCTGCAGGTGTACGAGAATATCCAGGCCCGGCATGGCAGCGATTTTCGCGGCTTTCGGATCGCCGCTGGCAAGCAGCACTTCGAGCTTCTTTTTCGTCTCCAGAATTTGCATCGCATCGGTTAGCGCGCGTGCGGCATACCGGCTGCCATCCCAGGCAACGGCTGCTTCTTCCTTGAAGTCGCGAACCGCGTAGTCCTTGGGCACGACGATAACGGGCTTGCCCGCACGCATGAGCAACTCGGCGGGATCAACCGTGCGGCGCTCGCTTTTGAAAGCCGTCTGGAACTGCCCGATGATCAAGACATCATAAAACCGCGCCGATCGCGCAAGCGTAAGGTCCGGTGGGCCTTCTTCCATGAGCCAGCCCGTCTCTCCGGCGTATCCGCTTTCCTTTACTTGGGCCTTGAACTTCTCTTCGATCCCGGCGACTGCTTCGATACGCGAGGCCTTCAGGCCGTCGAGCATGTCTTTGGACATCCAGCGGCGCACATGGCTGTCGATGGACTCTTCCGTAGTGACGTTAATGCCGGTGACGACAGCACCGTACTTGGTCCCCATTCGCAGTGCGAATTCCAGCGCCTTTACGGAAGCCTCATTGCCGTCGTAGGCAACCAGAAGATCTCTAATGGCCATGCCCGCGTCTCCTCATTTTTCTTTGGTTGCTATTCAGCCCTGACCATCCCGGGCGTCCAACTCTCGCCGTTACGGCGTGGCCCGTCCGGAACCCTTTCGGTTTGTCTGGTATACCACGAGAAGTGGGGCAGACGGCAATGACCAGGATCAATATTCGTTACGGCTGAGGCCGATTATTTGCCGAATATTTGATTGCTTATCGGCTGGCCCAATCGGCGAGTCGGTCGAGCATCGCCATACATGCGGTCAATTCGCTTTCGGCTATCCATTCATCCGCAGTATGTGCCTGCGCGATGTCTCCAGGACCGCAAACCACGGCCTCTGCTCCCGCGTCCTGGAACAGGCCTGCTTCGGTCGCATATGAGACAGCAAGCGTTTCATTGCTCCCCGTAAGAGCAAGCGCGAGTGCCACCACATCGGCACCTTGCCCCGCTGCAAAAGGCGGCACGTTGTTGGTCTGCCTCAGTTCAATTCCCGACTCAGGTGCAATTCTCTTCATCTCCGGGATGCATTCGTTTTCAGCGAATGTGCGCAGACGGCCTTCGAGAGCGGCAATATCGAGGCCGGGCAGCGCGCGGACTTCGAAGCCGAACTCGCACGTCACCGGAATAATGTTGGAAGCTGTGCCGCCGGAAATCGACGTGACTTGCAGCGTGGGGTAGGGCGGATCGAACCGCGGATTGCGCATCGAAACCTTGAGGTCGTTTTCGATACGCTCAAGTTCGCCGATCAGCCTCGCGGCAATTGCAATCGCATTGACGCCGAGCGGAGCCATGCTGGAATGAGCCGGCCTGCCGGTTACTTTCACGTTCCACCTGACCGGACCCTTATGGGCATCAACGACATTCATCGATGTCGGCTCGCCAACGATCACCATTCGCGGCTGTGTGATCTTGCTGCCCAATTCATCGATCAGCGTGCGCACGCCCACGCATCCAATCTCCTCATCGTAAGAAAATACGATATGAAGCGGCACCTTCAACGGCGCCGTTTTGAACCGTGGGACGCTGGCCAGTACACAGGCCAGGAACCCCTTCATGTCGGTTGTGCCGCGCCCGTAGAGTTTGCCATCCCGCTCTGTCAGTCGGAACGGATCGCTCCCCCAGTCCTGACCAACGACGGGCACAACATCCGTATGCCCTGACAGCGCCACGCCACGTACCTCGCGCGGCCCGATAGTGGCGAACAGGTTGGCCTTTTGGCCGGTGGCGTCAAACACCAGATCGCAGGCGTAACCGTGCTGTGCCAGGTAGTCCTCGACGAAGCGAACGAGCGGCAGGTTAGTCTTGTGACTGGTCGTATCGAACGCCACCAGCCGCGCCAGCAACTCCTTGGGTGCGTAGATCGGACCCTTCATGTTCATAAATGCCCTTTGAGATTTTCGCCCAATCGCATAGCCGAGTGCCAGTCGCATAGCCGAGTGCCAGTCGCATAGCCGAGTGAATGTCCTGGCGTGGTCAGACCGGTTATGTGGCCTCGGCGATCAGTTGACGCTGCGCACCGCAAACGGGCTATCGAGCGAAAAAGCGGGAACGGCGACATCGAACAGTTCGCCTGATGCGCTCGACATCTGGTATTGGCCCACCATCAGGCCCGAGGGCGTTTCAAGGGGGCAGCCTGAGGTATAACTGAACTTTTCTCCCGGCTTGATCACGGGCGTCTGCCCGACGACGCCTGCCCCGCGCACGTTCTCCGTCATTCCGCGCGAGTCCGTGATCTGCCAATCACGTGACTTTAACTGCACGAGTTCCTCGCCCTCATTGGCAATCTCAATCGTGTATGCCCAGAAAAAATAACCTTCCTCGGGAGAAGATTGATCTTCGAGGAATTGTGGTGTCACGCTGATCCGAATGTCACGTGTGACGGCTTCGTACATAACGGCATTTTCCGATTGTAAGAACTGCGCGAAAAGCCCGTTCGGGCCGAGTGGAACCAGCAATCACCGATTGTTGCTCCGGCGTGAAAGTCTTGCAGGAGATCAAAGCAAGACGCAAAGCCGAAAAATGGCCTATGAGGATGGCATGAGCCACATACCGGCAGCAACTGATTTGCTCATTGTGCCGGCTCCCGCGTCAAGCGCAAGTGGTGTTGACCCGATTAGTGTACAATGCTCCCGCCCGCACCTCCGCCTGGTGCCACATGATCGAAAGCCGATGCCCCCCCATGCTTGACGCCCGTATCCGCCCACTGATTGACCCGCCGCTGAATGCTGCCGGCCGTTGGCTTGCGGTTCGCGGCGTTACGGCGGATGCAGTGACGATCGCCGGCTTCGTGCTGGGTATGTCGGGCGCGCTGGCAATTGCCTTCGGAGATTTGTCGCTTGGTCTTGCTTTGATCATCATCAGCAGGTTGGCGGACGGTCTTGACGGAGCGGTGGCTCGCGCCACCCGCAAGACAGACCTCGGCGGCTTCCTCGATATCGTGCTCGATTTCCTGTTTTACGGTGCGGTCCCGCTGGCCTTCGCCGTGCTTGATCCGGTCAATAACGCTCTGCCCGCCGCAGTCCTGATAATGAGCTTCTTTGCCAACGGCTCGACCTTCTTGGCGTTCGCGATTATGGCTGAAAAGCGCCTGCTGGTGACAGAAGCGCAAGGTCAGAAGTCGCTGTTTTACGTCGCCGGCCTTGCCGAAGGCTTTGAGACGATCATCGTTCTCATCGCCTTCTGCATCTTTCCGGAGTATTTCGCGCAGATCGCGTATGTTTATGCCGCTCTGTGCTTTGCCTCGGCGGCAGGCCGCATCTTCCTTGCCTGGAGGGTGCTCGATTCCCGCGACAAGGCCGAAGAGGAACGCGAAGAGTTGGCCAGATCCGGCAAATCAGCCAATCCTTCCGACACCGATGACCGCGAACCCGTCAAGCAGGACGCCGCGCAATAAAGCACACGGCTTTCGAGCCGGGCTAATCCGACGGCCTCATGCGGCCTTGATGACTGCCTTTGCAGCCGCTTCCACGTCGGCTGCCAGATCGTCCGCCGCCTCAAGCCCGACCGATAGGCGGATCATGCCGTCGGTAATCCCGAGTTCGGCGCGATCTTCTGGCTTCAGGCGCTGATGCGTCGTCGTCGCCGGATGCGTCACGAGGCTTTTCGCATCCCCCAGGTTGTTTGAAATCTTCGCGATCTGCAGCGCGTTGAGGAATTGGAAGGCCTCGCGTTTTCCTCCATCGACGCAGAATGTGATGATCTGTCCACTGCCCGACATCTGCCGTGCGGCCAGTTCGCGCTGGGGATGATCGGCTCGTCCTGGGTAGATCACCTTGGCAATCCCGCCCAGTCCAGCCATGTGGTCAGCCAGCTTGCCCGCTGTCTCGACCTGCCGCGCGACCCGGATCGGAAGCGTTTCCAGTCCCTTCAGCATGACCCAAGCATTAAAGGGGCTCAGCGACGGCCCGGTCTGGCGCATGAAATTGTGCAGGTGGTCGGCGATATAGGTCTTCGACCCCAGCACCGCCCCGCCGAGGCAGCGGCCCTGCCCGTCGATATGCTTGGTCGCCGAGTAAACAACGACATCGGCCCCAAGCTGCAATGGCTTCTGCAGCAAGGGCGTCGCAAACACGTTGTCGACGATGGTGATCGCTCCGATGGATTTGGCCAGCGCCGAGACAGCCGCGATATCGACGAGATCGAGCGTCGGGTTGGCTGGCGTCTCGAAGAAGAACACCTTGGTGTTGGGCTGGACGGCAGCCTTCCACGCCTCGATATCGGTGCCGTCGATGAGCGTCGCCCCGATACCGAAACGCGGACACAGATCCTCGACCACATAACGGCACGAGCCGAACAGCGCGCGCGCCGCCACCACATGATCGCCTGCGTTAAGGTATGACAGCATCGACGCCGTCACTGCCGCCATGCCCGTTGCCGCCGCCCGGCAGTCCTCCGCCCCCTCCA
>CAYGRH010000234.1:0-5581 GCA_964352165.1 uncultured Hyphomicrobiaceae bacterium
GGGGAGAGGAGGGGAGTGAGGCGGGAGACGCCCTACTACTGGCGGGATTTATCGTCGGGATCGGAGACCTGCCTCTCGAAGTCTCGCCCGGCGTGTTGCGCGCGCGTGTCGTCGCCGTCCTCATCCGCGTCCGCGTCGCCCCCAGCTATGGCGTATTTACCGCCAAGCCAGCGGGCTAGATCGACATCGGCACAGCGTGAAGAACAAAACGGTCGCCAGCGGTCAACCGTCGGTGCCTTGCAGATTGGGCAATTTGCCTTGCGAGGCGGACTGCCCGATTGTTTTTCGCCCTCCGCCATTGTCTGTTGAACCCTTTGTTGATCGGCTTGAATTGGCTTGTGTTGATCGATACCGATCGGCTCGGGCGTGAAACATGCCGGGACTGCCGTTGCCTCAGGCGTCTTCCTCGTCCCCGGACTTCAGCCAGGAATAGTGGATCGGATAGCCGTCGGCGGACAGCATACCGACGACTTCGGTCAGCGGTAGCCCGACGACGTTGGTGTATGAGCCCATGATTTTCTGCACGAAGCTGCCTGCCAGGCCCTGAATGGCATAGCCGCCAGCCTTCCCGCGCCACTCGCGCGAGGCGATATAAGCCTCGATTTCACCCCGCGACAGATGTTTGAAGCGCACGCGCGTATCGACGATCTTCATCCGCACCTTGTCGTCAGGTGTCAAAACGCAAACGCCGGTCAGTACGCGGTGCGTACGACCTGACAAGAGCTGAAGCGAGGTGACGGCCTCTTCCAGAAACTGCGGTTTCATCAAGATGCGCCGTCCTAGCGCAACGATCGTGTCGGCCGACAGAATGAACGCATCGGCGATGTCGCGGTCATTGGCGATCTGATCACGCGCCGTTTCCGCCTTGGACCGGGCCAGCCGTTGCACGAGTGCGCGCGGCATCTCGCCCTTGTGGGGTGTTTCATCAATTGAAGCAGGGCGCAGGGCGTCCGGATTGATGCCCACTTGCGCCAGCAGCGTGAGCCGGCGCGGAGACCCACTGGCCAGAACGAGCTTAGGCCGGGCCCCGGTTTCCTTATTGGAGGTCCGGCGGCGCGCCAATTCCCGCCGCAGCGTGTCGCGCCTGGGCCCGTCGGTGCGGCTCAGGACGTTGAATAACGCGGCTTTGCTCGTCGACATATTCAGTATTCCAAAAATGGGGCACGGATGGGCTATGCAGGCTGTTGGGTTAGTTGTCGGCGCAGCGTGTCCACGCGTGATATTTGCTTTGCCCCCGGGAGCGGAAGCGAACCGCGCAGGAGAATGCAAACGGGGGGGGCGAAAAGCAAGAGGCGACAAATTGTTTGCGTTGTCGGTCCGAGACCGGGATAAACGAGCAACATCAGTAACCCGCGAGGAAAGATCATGGCGTCAAAGGAGACACTTGTCACTCTGATCGGGCAGACGGGACTGTTCGGCGATCTCGATCTCAAGGCATGCGAAGCGGTTGCTGAGGCAATGCGCGAAACCTCGTTCCAGCCGGGGCAGGTGATATTCACGCGCGGCGACGAAGGGCGGGATTTTTATCTCGTTGCCGACGGGCGGGTGCGGCTTTCGGTTCTGACTGCAGAGGGCCGGGAACTTTCCTTTGCGCATGCTGAAAAAGGCGCGCTGTTTGGCGAGATTGCCATGATCGATGGCGGAACGCGGACTGCGGATGCAACGGCGGTCACTGCGACGCGGGCCTACACGCTGTCGCGCGCCGCTTTTCAACGGCTTATTGAGACGCAACCAGCCATCAGCGAATCCATGTTGCGCTTCTTGTGCAAGCGTATCCGGGAGGCAGATCAACAGCTCGAAGCGATCGCGCTTTGTCCGATCGAAGTCCGGCTTGCCCGCTTCTTTATGGCGAACATCCGTGCGAAAGACGCCGATATCGAAAGCGGGGATGTCGAAATTCCCTTCAAGATGTCGCAAAGTGAGTTGGCGCTGCTGATCGGAGCCAGCCGGCCGAAGGTCAATACGGCGCTGTCGATGCTTGAAGCCAGCGGGGCGCTCAAGCGCGGCAAGGATTGCATAACGTGCAACGTCGAAGAACTGGAGATCATTGCCGGTATGGAATAACCGCCGGCCACCTTTAATGCGTGTTGCGGACAGCCCTTGAGAGTATCGAGCCATGCCGCCAACTCTAGAACGCGACACCCGGCCCAAGCGCGCTACCGCGATGCCGGCACCTTCATTTGCGGCGCGTGTATTCGCCTTTCTTGCCAACTTCGCGCAAACTTTGGCGCAGGCAGGAACTCACGGCTACCCGCCCGATGTCCGGCGCCGCTTGGTCGTTATGAACCTGATCGCATATTTGATCGCAGTGACGACGCTCGGCTTTGCCATTCAGCACGCGCAGCTCGACTTCGCCAAATATAGCCATGTCATTTATATCAACCTCGCGCTGGTCTTTACTGCAGTGGCCGTACCCTTCTCCCACCGCATAAACGATTTGGCGGGCGGGCTTGTCATCGTCGTGTCCGAGTATGTCGCGCTTCTTGCCTTCACTGCCTATCTTGGACGCGATGCGGGCGTGCAATCACAATACTTCATCGCTGCGGCAGCTGCGTTCGTGGTGTTCGGCGTAGAGCGATGGCGGCTGATCGTGCCGCTGGTGATAATCTCTATCGGGTTGCACCTTACGGCTTGGCATGCCTTCCCCGGGGAAGCTGCACTCATCGATGCCGAGCCCGAAGTGCTCAATAACATCTACACTCAGGCCGCCATCACGACAGGCGCGTTGATCGCAGCAAGCGTCTATTACGCCTTCAGTCTGGCCGAAAGCGCCAAGGCGGAGACCGATGCGCTCTTACGCAACATCCTGCCGGACAAAATTGTCGAGCGGCTCAAAGCGAGCCCGGGTGAAGCCATCGCCGACACGATCGAAGACGCCTCGGTGTTGTTTGCCGATATCTCGGGCTTCGTCGCACTTGCCCGGCAACTGGGCGCGCAAAAGGTCGTTGAACTGTTGAACCGGATTGTCAGCGAGTTCGATGAGATCGCGGAACGCCATGGCGTAGAGAAGATCAAGACCATCGGCGATGCGTATATGGCAGCCTCCGGCGTGCCTGAGCCCAGCCCGGGGAGGCAAAGCGAGCACACAGCCAGTCTTGTGCGCTTTGGCCTGGAGATGCTGGAGGCCGTCGACCGGATCAGTGCTGAAACCGGAATCGATCTGCGCGTGCGTATCGGGATTGCTTCCGGTCCGGTGATGGCGGGTGTGATCGGGCAGAAGAAATTCAGCTACGACATTTGGGGTGATGCCGTGAACCTTGCTGCACGGCTTGAAAACCAGAGTGCGCCAGGGCGCATTCTTATCTGTCCCACCTGCCGTGACAAACTCGAAGGAGCTTTCGCGTTCGAGCCGCGCGGGGTGATTGAAATCAAGGGGGTGGGGCCGCAGGAAACCTGGTTTGTTACAGGTGAACTTGTTCAGCCGATTCACTGAGAGCTTGCCGGTTCTGGTGGGCGTCTCGACGTCCTTTATACCGAAGGGCCGCCTTCGAGACCGAACCGCTTCTTGATGCGGTCAAAGAGCTGATCGCGCACGGCTCTGTAGGCATCGAGAGTTTGTTCGCGGGAGCCATGCCCGATCTTCACCGTCACGTCGAGAGTGGGCCAGTACTCCACATCGACGGCCATTGTGCGGGTCAACTCCAACGCCTGGTGATGGGCCTCGGGAGATAGCGAAACGATCAGGTCGAAAGATGCATCGTTGAGGTCTGCGATTTTCTTTGGCTTATGTTTCGACATATCGATGCCGATCTCGTCGAGTGCCGCAATCGCAAAGCCATCGAGCTTGCCGGCGCGAACACCGGCGCTATCGACGTAGACGCGGCGGCCAGCGAGGAAGTGCAGCATTCCGGCGGCCATTGGCGAGCGCGTTGCATTCATCGAGCAGACAAACAGGACGGCTCCGGGCAACGCATCCTTGCGGGCTGGCTCGGGCGAAGCCTCGATCACAGGCTTCAGCCTTTCCAGTGAAGGGCACAGATCAGCGTGAACAAACGCCTGGATGTGTCAAAGTCCATGACCACCTTGCCAGCCAGCCGTTCGGCAAGGATGGTGCTGCCTTCATCATGCAGCCCTCGCCGCCCCATATCGATTGCCTGAATCCTCGAGGGCGGCGCGCTACGGATCGCTTCATAATAGCTATCGCAGACCATGAAATAGTCCTTGATGATGCGCTTGAACGGGGTCATCGACAGCATATGCGTGATCAGCACCGGCTCGCTTTCGCTGCCGATTGCAAACACCAGGCGGTCCTCTGCAATCGACAGATTAATCCGATAAGGGCCCTCATCGCGGCCGACCAACTCAAAGGAATTGGCCTCGATCAGATCGAAGATCGCGACCTTGCGTTCGTGATCGACATTCGACGAGAGCCTGGCGATGGACTTGGGATCGAGTTCTATTTCGTAGATGCGAGAGCGTGGCAGGGGCTCGCGTTCAGGACCGTCTGTCATGGTCGCATCACTCCCCGGCCTGTTGCGTGGCTGCCTTAGCGGCTTGCTGCGTTGCTTGTTGACTTGATGCAAGGCGCACCTCGATGGAGCGCCGGTGCCCCTCCAGCCCTTCAGCGCGAGCAAGCGTCATTGCCGGGCCAGCCAGATTACCCAGTGCCTGCGCATCGAGTTTCAGGAGCGAAGTTCGCTTCATGAAATCCAGGACGCCGAGACCGGATGAAAACCGCGCGCTGCGCGCTGTCGGAAGAACGTGATTGGGCCCGGCGACATAGTCACCGATTGCCTCGGGCGTGTGGCGGCCGAGGAAAATCGCTCCGGCATTGCGGATGCGCTCTGATAGCGTATCGGGATCGGCAGTTGCGATCTCCAGGTGCTCGGCGGCGAGCCTGTCGGCCAGCGGTGGGGCTTCATCAAACGAGCGCAGAAGGATCGTGGCTCCGAACACGCTCCAGCTCTCTCCCGCGATATTGCCTCGCGGCAGGTTTGCGATCTGGCGTGCCACGGCAGCCTCTACCGCGTCGGCAAAAGCTTCATTGTCCGTCATCAGGATCGACTGTGCCGCGGTGTCGTGTTCGGCCTGGGCGATGAGGTCTGATGCGATCCACTCGGGGTCGTTGTCCGCGTCCGCAATAACCAGGACTTCGGAGGGGCCTGCAATTGAATCGATACCAACGGTGCCAAAGACCTGACGCTTGGCGGCCGCAACATAGGCATTGCCCGGCCCGACAATTTTCACGACCGGCGCGATGGTCTGCGTACCGTAGGCGAGGGCGGCAACAGCTTGCGCACCGCCCACGCGGTAGATCTCTTCAACGCCTGCAACCTTGGCTGCTGCCAATACCAGCGGGTTCAATTCGCCGCGCGGGGTTGGCACGACCATCACGACGCGGGGGACACCGGCCACCTTGGCGGGGACTGCATTCATCAAAACGGAGCTTGGGTACGAGGCCAGCCCGCCCGGCACGTAGAGCCCGGCGGATTCGACTGCTGTCCAGCGGAAGCCAAGTTCCGCACCCGCGGCATCCGTATAGCCCTGGTTTTCCGGCAACTGGCGCTGATGATGATCGACAATGCGCTCGCGAGCGACTTCAAGGGCGTTGATGGTTTCATCGGAGCATTCGGCGACGGCG
>CAYGRH010000235.1:0-5575 GCA_964352165.1 uncultured Hyphomicrobiaceae bacterium
ATCTGCGGCTCTATGCTGTCGGTCGGCGTATAGGCTGCAGACGGATGGTTTTATGACGAGATCACGCTGCCGGGCGACGGAATTATCCAGCCTAATCGACCCGCGCCGATTGGCTTTCAAATTTCGCGCACGGCGTCCAGAACTTCCGCTACGTGACCTTTCACTTTTACCTTGCGCCACACGCGATTGATTTTGCCGGTCTTGTCGATGAGGAAGGTGGAACGCTCGACGCCCATATACTTCTTGCCGTACATGGATTTCTCGACCCATACGCCATAAGCCTCAAGAGCGGTTTTTTCTTCGTCCGCGATAAGCTGGACGGCGAGGTCGTATTTGTCGCGGAATTTTTGATGTTTCGCGGCACTATCAGGCGACATGCCCAAGACATGCGCGCCAAGAGCGTTGAATTCCTGCATGGCGGCAGTGAAATCCTGCGCCTGCGTGGTGCATCCGGACGTGTCGTCTTTCGGGTAGAAGTACAACACGACAGTTTTGCCTTTGAGTTTTGATAGCTGCACGGTCTCGCCGTTGGCGTCCGGCAGTTTGAAATCGGGAGCTTTTTGACCCTCTTCGAGCATAGTGTCGGTGCCTTTCTTTCGTCGTTATTTGCACTGCACATCGCGGTACGCTTCAGGCAGGCTGGCGGTTTGCCGGGGCGATGTGTGGACAGCGGATGGGTTGCTAACGCATTTGCGAAAAGGATGCAGGGGCGAGAGTTAGTTGGCTGCGGTTGACTTGGTGTTTGAGGCTCCGCCTCGACACTCATGAAACCATTGATTTGGACCCTGGGATTGATCGTGAGGGTTTGGGCCGGGGGAGAAGCGTCGTGTTCGGACATTCCATCATTATTTGCAAGTGCCACACGCCCAATTGAAATGTTGGCCATCTAGAACTTCAGATGCCCCGCCGTCGTTGGGAACATGTAAGTAAGTCATCGGGAAAACTGGTCAAGAAGCCGGGCTTATCATGCTGGTGTTTGCGGGGATAGGCACTTGCAAAGGCAAGTTAGTGGTTTGCTGATCGGCAAGAGTGAGCAAATGCTTCGTGTTGCGGCGTTGAACCGCCCAATTGCGGCGGCTTAGGAGCTGGAACGTGCAGTTAGCTGGAATGTCTGGTTCATGATTTCGACAATGGGGGCGCGATTGACGGATGAAGCTCTCGTTCGTGGCAGCGCGACATCATGTGTCCGCGGATCAGTCTGCGACGTGGTTCGGTGCGCCGGCATTTTCGTCTGCGGCAAAACCAGCCCGACGGCCTGTTTCGTTTCAGTTCGCGCCATGGTGAGGAACTGACGTGTCCGAAGGCGGTCGTTCGACAGGTCATTCAACCGATAGGACCGGCGGATCGCGAGCGGTTACCCGCGGGCGCAAGCCGCAAGGTGCGCGTGGACACGCTGGCGCGGCCGGCGGCGGCATCCATGCCTACGCTGATGAGCCGGTGCGCGATCCGGGGCGCGTCCGTCGCGTGGCGGGGATGTTTACACGCGTCCTTGCTATGGTTTTCATTCCGATCGTCCTCCTGTCGTCTCTAGCCGTCGGGCTTGGCTACTTCCGTTTGCTGCAAGGCCCCGTTTCTCTTCCGTTCCTGGTTGAACCTGTCGAGAAGGGCATTTCGGCTGAACTAAGCGGTCTGACTTCGCGCGTCGCAGATGTCGTTGTTGCCTTGACCAAATCCGGCGGGTTGGAATTTCAGTTGAGAAACCTGAACCTCCTCGAACGGGATGGCGGACAGGTCATATCAGCGCCCTATGCCGCGATGGAGCTCAGTCACAGGGCTTTATGGACGGGACAGGTGGTACCTGCCCGCGTCGAGCTTATCGAGCCGCGCGTCTTTGTGTCTTATTCGGAAAGCAGCGGCTTACAGTTGCAGTTCACGGCTGGTGGCGATGAGCGTTTGTCCGGTGCGCAAGGGACGCAGGACAAAGTGATCGCGCCGTCTCCGGTGCCGGCGCGCCGGTCAGGCGGAGCAACTGAGGCTGTTGCGCAACGGATAGATCTGGCTTCGGTCATGGAGCAAATGGCCGTGGCAGCAAGACGCGGGCAGGGAGCAACCTCCTATCTGCGCGAAATGGGGCTGCGCGATGCGACGGTCGTACTTGACTACGAGGGCAGATCAAGCTCTTGGCTTGTGCCGCAGCTTCTTTTGGACATCGACCACCGTGCTGACCGAAGCGTGATTTCGGCGTCGGCCAGGATTGCGTCCAATTCCGGACCCTGGAGCCTGAGCGTTCGCGCAGAAAACTCCGCGCAGTCGGAAGGCATGACGGCTTTGGTCACCTTGCGCGGTCTTGCTCCGCGCATTGTTGGTGAAGCAGTGCCGCAGCTTGCCATGCTGAGGTCAATCAGCCTGCCGGTTGACGGCGACATCAACGTATCCGTTGCCAGGGATGGTTCGGTTGTGGCCTCCGACATAGCGCTTGAGCTGGGCGCGGGACAGGTGGCCATGGGTGATCGAGAGCCGATTGCAGTGTCGATCGATGGCGGGCTCATCAACGCCAGTTACGTCGCGAGCGAGAGGCGGTTTCTTGTCAAACCGTCGACGGTGCGCTGGAGCGACAGCTCACTGACGTTCGTTGGCGGAGCGTCACTTGAAGCTGCGGGGGCGGCGCCAAATGGTCAAACAGGAAACCTCAGTGAGCGCTGGCGCTTTGATCTCAGATTGCAGGAAGGTTTTTTGAATGCCGGGGACGTTGGCATTCCGAGGCTTGCCATTGATGCGTGGGGAGTGACGGGAACGATTGCGCCGTCTTCGGGAGTATTGCGGGTCGAGCAGGCCGCGCTGACTGCTGGAGGGGGGACGGTTTCTCTTTCAGGTGAGATGGATGGGGGTGCAAGTCCGGTCGCATCGCGCTTTGATGGCGTGATCGGCGAAATGCCGGCTGCTACCTTAAAGGCGTTGTGGCCGAAGTCGGTTGCCCCTGACGCGCGCCTCTGGGTTGGGGCAAACGTTCTGGACGGGCGCGTTGAAACCGGAAACGTAAAAGTTTCAAGTGGGAAATATCTGGCCGAGGACGAGCCGGGCCGGGCAGCCAACGAAAGCCGCATGACGCTTTCGATTGAAGCCAGGGACATTGTTGCCAGAGTTGTCCCGGAGTTCGCGCCGGTCAATCTGCCGCGTGCACTGGTGCGCGTGGAAAATGAAGACTTCGAAATTGCTGCGCCGGAAGGAACGATCGACCTGGGAGAAGGCCGGGTCGTCGCATTGAAAGCTGGGCGTTTTGCGTCGTCCAACGAAGGGGATGATCAAGCGACCGGGCAGGCAGCATTCAAGATCGCTACGGACCTTGCCGGTTCGATAGCCTTGATCAGTCATCCTGCACTTGGCATTGCTACGAAGTCTGATCTTGTCTTCAACAATGGTAGCGGGAAGGTGGAGGGCGAGTTTAACGTCACCATTCCGCTTATCGCTGATCTCCAGCCGGGCGATCTCAAGGTTTCAGGTGCCGCTCAACTCAGCGACGGGCGCGCCAAGGACCTCATCGGCGGATTTGACGCTCAGGGGGCCAAGATCAATTTCAGCCTGAGCGACCGGGCGGTCGAAGCGAGCGGTGAAGTTTTGCTCGCCGGCGTGCCGGCCAAGGTGAACTGGCAGCGCATTATTGGCGTGCCGGAAGATATGCAGCCGCCGCTGCGCCTAACGGCGGTTCTCGATGTGGCCGATCGCAAGCAGTTGGGGATCGATACCAGCCAGTCGGTTCTGGGCGATGTGCCCATCGAATTGACAATCAAGAAAATTCACGAAGAACGCCCCGACGTTCACCTTCGAGCCGATCTGACCAATTCCGATCTCTTGCTGCGAAACATAGCTTGGCGCAAGCCACCGGGCCGGGCAGCCTTTCTTGAAGGCAATCTCGTTCCCGGCCGTAAGCATGCCAGTGAAATCACGGATCTGACCGTTGTCGGCGACGATCTTGCCATTCGCGGCTGGGCAGGGTTTGACAAGAAGGGCCAGCTCGTTGCTTTCGAATTCCCGGAGTTCTCGCTCAGTCTGGTCAGTCGGCTCAATGTTGTCGGCAGTTTCGGTAAGGGCAGAATCTGGGACATTGCGGTCGAGGGGCAGACGTATGACGCACGTAGTTTCTTCCGGTCACTGTACTCTGTGGGGCAAATCTCCGAGGACCATCCCAGCGAGGTGAAGGGGCAGGATGGCGTCGACCTTTCCGTGAAGATCGATAACGTGATCGGGTTCCAGGACGTTTCACTGCGACAGCTCGACATGAAGCTCGCCAAGCGCGGGGGAAAGCTCACCGAGCTCAAGGCGCGCGGCGTTCTGGATGGCGGCGAACCGCTTGCGGTTGAACTGCGGGATGTTGCGGGTCAACCGCGCCAACTGCTCGCCGACAGCACCGATGCGGGCCAGGCGTTCCGGCTTGTCGGGTTTTATCCCAACGTTCAGCGTGGGCGGGTCAAGCTCGAAGTCAATCTTGATGGCAGGGGGCCGGCGGAAAAGACCGGCACACTGTGGGTTGAGAACTTCAATATTCTGGGTGACCCCGTCGTGGCCGACATCGTTGGCAGCGTTGATGATTCAAAACCTGCCATCGACGGGCGGGGACGCACGGGCCAGCGGATGGTTCGGCAGGTGTTTCCTTTCGACCGCATGCGCGCGCCCTTCTCCGTCGGTCACGGGCAGTTCGTATTGGAAGATGCGTATCTGCGCGGGCCCATCCAGGGCGCTACCGTGCGCGGAAAGGTCGACTACAACCGGCAGGTCGTGAACATCGGCGGGACATATGTGCCCGCGCAGGGGCTCAATAACGCTTTCGGGGAGATCCCGCTTCTGGGTCAGATCCTGTCGGGACCGCGCAATGAAGGCATCTTCGGCATGACGTTTGCCATCCAGGGGCCGATGAGCCAGCCGCAAGTGATCGTAAATCCGTTGTCGCTGGTTGCACCGGGCATTTTCCGCGAGATCTTTCAGTTGACGCCAGAGGCACCGAAGGTGCTGCCAAGAGTCGAGCCGCGGCGCAGCGGGCCGGCCGACCGGGCGGTGCGTTCGTCAAGTGCGCCAGCCGATGCCAGGGCCGGTGCCTCGCGGGCAGGGTCGACGCAAGGGACGAATGGTGGAGGCTGGTCGTCGCGCACGACCAACCCATCAAATTAGGCGGTGGCGGTCGTTATGTTTTTCGCTTCCTGGCGACGTTCAGACCGGCCGCAAAAGCACGTGCCGCTTCTTGCCAAACGACAGTTTGATGACGCCTTCGGATGACATGTCCGATTTTGTCAGCGTTGCGGCATCATCCGTCACCTGGGCATCGTTGACCTTGAGCCCACCGCCTTTGATCTGGCGGCGCGCTTCACCGTTCGATTTGACGAGGCCTGCTGTGACGAAGGCATTGAGAATGCCGATGCCGGCTTCCAGCTCGCCAGAAGAAATCTCGACTGACGGCAAGTCCTGCGCGGTTGTGCCGGCTTCGAACGTCAGGCGTGCTGTTTCGGCTGCCGCCCTGGCTTTTTCCGCGCCGTGCATGAGCGCGGTCGCTTCGGTCGCCAATACCTTCTTGGCCTCGTTGATCTCTGCTCCGCCCAAGGCTTAGAGCTGCTCAATCTCGTTGTGCGGCAGGGTGGTGTAGAGC